>WIAN01000003.1 GCA_015519985.1 Candidatus Woesearchaeota archaeon
ATTTTAAAAGTATTAGTTGTTGAATAAATATGGAAAATTTAAGTGTTGGAATGTTAGTACAATACAAAAATAAATTTTTATTGTTGGAAAGAAAGAATAATATTTTAGAACCTTGCAAAGGCCATGTTGAAAAAGATGAAAGTTATGAAGAAACTATGAAGAGAGAACTGTTTGAAGAAACTAATATTAAAAATTTTGAAATTATAGATAAAATTGGTTTGTTAAAATTTTCTTTTATTAAAAATGATAAAAAAGTTAATAGGAATATTGTTTATTTTCATATTAAAGTTTTTGATGATAATGTTAAACTTTCTGAAGAACACAAAAATTTTTATTGGTTAGAAAAAGAAGAATTTTTAAAAAAATTAACTTTTAATGATGTTAGAGAATTGTTAAAAAATTATTTGGAAAAAAATATATAACTATTTTATAATAGTAAAATTTATATATTATTTTGTTTTTTCGTTTTTCTTATGGAAACAGAAGGAATTATTTATTTAGCACATGTTTATGCTTTAATGAGGCATCCAGAAGAAAGTAAAGGTGCTTTTTTAGAACTAGTAAAAAGAAAAAATATTGGCGAAGAGTATGCTCTTTCCTACCTTTTTAATAGAACAGGTATATCATACAAACACAGTTCTGAAAGAATAATAGAAGAGCATTTAGATGTTATTTTTCCAAAAATGCAAGAAAAACCTTATACTGTTCTTAGAGTTTTAACTCACAAAGATGCGGAAAAAGTTGTAGGTTCTTTATTCAAAAGTGCATATGATAGTAGAGATCTTTCTGATCAGATTAGTTTAATCTTAAATGAGGAAGAACTCTTCGTTGTTTCTTCTTATGGAGTAATAGTTTCAGACACAATGGAAATAATACTTAACAAATATATTGCTGTTAATCCTTTAGAAATCATTCAAATATCTTCTGAAATAAGAGAAGAAGATATTAGCGTTATTGTTGGAAAAATTCTTAGAGAAAAAGCAGGAATAACAGAAAAATATTTTTCTATAATAGAAAGGATGAATGCTGCTTTAAAAAGAGGTTCTTTTGATGATTTTTTAAACAGTAGAGAACAAGATGAAGATAAAGAAATAAAACCAATGTTTGATGTTGGTTTAAACGCATAAAGGTTAAAATGGTTTTTAAATATTTTACTGTTGATAAATTAAAAAACCTTTTTGTTTTTTCTGTATTTACAGGTTTGTTTTTTAATAGAGATCTTCTTCCAAGTGTTGTTGCTAATAATTATTCTAACTTTTTTTATGCTTCTGAAATTTATTTGTTAGGGAGAATTGTTTCTTATGAAAAACCAAGTATTGGTTTAGCATTATTCTCTACAAGTTTAGGAGTTGCTTCTGAAATAGCTCAAAAATATTCTTTTATAGGAGGAGTTTATGATGAAAAAGATATTTTTGCTTATGTTATAGGAGGTATTTCTATGTATATTTTTGATAAAACTACTAAAACTTTAGAAGAAAAATTATAATAAATTTTTTTCAACTTTGTCTATGTCTATGTTTTCTCCTTCTTTTAATATTTTGTATTGTTTTTTCACATCATATCCTAACTTTTCTACTATTGGAATTAATTTTTTTGCATTTTTTATATCTGAATGTGTCGGCAATATTATTTTTGGCTGTGTTAATTCTATGAAAAATCTATGATCTTCTTGACTTAAATGTCCTGAAACATGAACATCTTTGAATAATCTTACATTGTGAGATTTTAAAATGCTTTCTAATCTTTCTCTATATTTTACATTTTGAGGAGCAGGTATAACATTGCAAGAAAAAACTACAGCGTCATTATCATGTAAGTTTATTTTTATTTGATTTTTTGCAATTCTATCTAATACTGAACCTGGTTCTCCTTGATGTCCTGTTGCTACTATCAAATATTTTTCTTTTCCTTCTTTTTCTATTTCTTTCAATCTTTTTTTTATTTTTCCACTATAACCTATTATTTCTGCATTATAAAATTCTATTAAATTTACATTTTTTGCTGCGGTAATATATTTTTCTAAACTTCTTCCTACAAATACTAATTTTCTGTTTAATTTTCTTGCTAAAGTATATATTGTTTTTAATCTTGCCATATGACTGCTGAATGTTGTTACTATTATTCCTTTGTCTTCTAATTCTTTATGGAATAATACATCTTTTAACATCTCTTCAGCTACTTTTTCCGAAGAAGTTTTTGTTTCTCTATCAGCATGTAAAGTATCTAGTACTAAAGAAATTATCTTTCCTTTTAACTCTTCTAACCTTTTTATGTCTGTTTTATTTCCTACTATTGGATTGTTGTCAAATTTAAAATCTGTAGCATGCAAATATGTTCCTTTTTTTGTATGGAATGCTATTATATTGCTTTCTGGTATGCTGTGAGCTGCTCTTATAAATTCTATTGTTAATTCATTATTTATTTTTACTTTCCCTCCTGTTTTTACTGTTATTATTTTATTTTTTATTTTTGTCTTTGTATCTTTTGCTAGTGCTCTTAAAATTTCTGCTGTTAAAGGAGTTGTGATTATTGGAGCGTCAAATTCTCTTTCTAAAAATTGTACTGCTCCTACATGATCTAAGTGGCCGTGAGTTATTATTATTGCTTTTACTTTTGAAATTTTATCTTTTATAGTTTTTAAATCTGGCACAGCTCCTATTTTTTGCAATATTTCTCTATCAATGTAACCTTTAGGTTCTGCTTCTGTATAAGCAATGTAGTTGTCTAAATGCAAGCCTATATCCACTACTATTGCAAAATCTTCAAATTCATACAAAGTCATATTTCTTCCTACAATTCCATAACCGCCAACTGCATGTATTTTCATAAATAAAAAAGAAAAACAACGCATTTAAAAAGGTTTTTAAATAAAAATACAAATCCTTTTTTTTATGAAAATTAAAGTAGGTTTTGACATTGATGCTGTTTTTGCTAATTTTGTAAAAACTTTCACTTCTTTTGCTAATAAAGAAAAAGGAACTCCTATAATAAATCATTCTACAGAAAGAAAAAGTTGGTTTTTAAAAAATGAATATCCTTTAAGTGAAGAAGAATTAAAAGAGTTATGGGAAAAATTTTTAGAAATAGAAAATGTTTATGAAGAATTTGAATTAGAAGATGAAGAAGACTTTAAAGCTTTTTTAGATTTTGTAAAAAAACACAATACAAAAGTTGAAGTTTATTTTATAACTGCAAGAAGGAATACAAAAAAAGGAAAAAATGTTGTTGAACAAACAAAAGATTGGTTTAAAAAACATGGTTATGATAATGCTAATGTACATATTGCTTTTGAAAAAGGAAGTAAAGCAAAAGAATTAGAATTAGACTATTTTATTGATGATAAACATACACACATAGAAGAAGTTTTAAAAGCTTGTAAAAAAACAAAAGCTTACCTTTTAAACAAACCTTACAACGAAGAATTTGAACTTCCAAGAGTTTATTCTTTAAAAGAATTTTTAAGAAACATAGAAAACGACATTTTATTAAAAGAATTAAAAAGAAAATATTTTAGAGAATAAAAAAAGAAAAAACTATTTTTTATTAAAAAGAAAAATTTTCTGCCAACGAGATTTTTTTAAATAAGGGTCATAGTAAACATTGTAAGATAGAAATTTTCCATCTATATATAACTCTTCTATAATACAAGGATCCAATTCTTCCATTTTCTTTACATTAACAAAAGGAGACACTTTAAAAATTATAGGTGTTTTTGGATATAGCTTTCTGAGATTAAAGTAAAGTTTGTCAGTTCTGGGTGTTGTCTTGAAAGGATCCAAATTTTGTTTTTTAATAGGATCCGAAAGATTCTCTCTCCAATCAGCATCAACATAAATAGCATCAAAATCATCATCTAGAGTTTTTAACTCTTCAAAATTTTCAGCATCAATTTTTTTAAATAATATATTTTTATCAACATTAAAAAGTTTAGCATTATACCTAGCAGAATTAAGTCTCTTATCGTTTATGTCTACAGCAACAACTCTGTGTCTTTTTCCTAAAATTACTGATTTAAAACCAGCAGCACAACAAATTTCCAATACTTTCCCAGGCGCTACATATTCTGACAAGTATTCAGTCTCTTTCTCCCAAGATGCCATAAACAAAGCTTCAAGATCGCCTCTGGTTTTTTTTATTATTTTTTTATAAGAAGGAAATTTTTTAACCAAAATGGAATTAATTTTTTTTCTTGTAAAATCAGGGATATCGTAAGGTTTTTTAAAAATCAAAACATTATTTACTCTTACACCTTTCTTTAATTTTATTTTTGATAAAATGTCTTTATGATTTATTTTAAAATTTTCAAAATAATCTTTTTCAAGATGTGATCTTGAAATGATATACAGACTGCTCTTCAAAATCGAAGGATCCTTCCAAAGGTTAAAATTAACTGTTCCTTTAAAGTTATTATCAAAAACTAAGTTAAGGTTTTTGAAATTTTTCAAAACAAAATTTTTTAAAAACTCTGAAGAAAGAAGAGCTTTATCGTTTAAGAAACCATAGTTCTTTTCAAAAAAATATTTGTTTAACTTGTACAAATCATCCTTTTGAGACCAAGACACAAAATATATTAAACCCCCCTCAGCAAGATTTTTAAAGGCTTTTTTTATAACTTTTTGTACATCTTTAAAATAATAAATCGACTGGTTGAAACTAAAAACATCGTATTTTTCTTTCAAATTAAGTTTTAAAAAATCTTCATTAAAAATTTTTCCCCCAGGAAATAAATTTATAGCTTTTCTTACAGATTCAATATCAATATCAGTACCAGAAACTTCTACTATGAATCCTTTACTCTCTAATGCAGATATTATTTTTTTCAAAAAAACTCCATCACCTATACCGACATCAAACCATCTTATTCTGTGAGTTGAAATATTCTTAGTTATTCCTTCAACAATAACATCTATTTCACTACCCCCAGTCAAAGACCTTTTGAAATTTTTTAAACTAGATAAATAACTAAAAGTCATTCCAACAACCTCCTAATAAAAAAATTTAAAAATGCGTTATCAGATTTTATTATAACATCCATTTCTTTTCCAAAAGCAGATTCTTGTAAAAAACCATTTTGTAAAAGAGAAAGCTTAAGTTTTTTTCTAACAAAAAAATTTTTTCCAAAAGAAACATATACTGTAAAAGGGTCATGCAAAACAGGAATTTTGTTTTTTAATCCAAATCTTTCTTCTAAAAATTTTCTCATTTCCTCTAAATGTTTATACAATAAGACAGAGTTCCTTTTAGGATCGTTTTTTAACATAGTTATATGTTCTTCTTTTAATTTTAAATTCCAAGTAGAGTCTAAAGGAACCAATGTTATTTTTAAATTACTACTAAAAACTTTAAGTGATGAGGAGAGATCACAGTTTAAATTCCACTCTTTAACTTTTCTTTTATTTCCTTCGTAATCATACTTTAAGGAACCTCCCATTATATAAACCTCTTCAAATTCAATACCCTTATCAATCAAAAACGCAAGATTAGACAATGCGCCTAAAGAAATATAAGTTAATTTTTTGTTTTTAAAAAAATCCAAATTTTCTTTCAATGGTAAACTTTTATCTTCTCCTCTAATAGTTGTTGTAATTAGACCTTTATCAACCTCTATACCGTGAAAAACTTTTAGATTTTTATCAAACGCATTTACGATTTTAGCTTTTTCTCTTACTAAAGAATTATTTGTTAAAACAGCTCTAATCTTAATTTCTTTAGATTTTAAAGCAAAAACTAACGCAAAAGCATCATCAACATCAGAACCGATGTCAGTATCTATGATTACTTCCTTATGCAACATGAGAAATCACCCTTTTAGCTAAATTATAGATTTTTGACTCTAAGTCAGATTCTCTAATAAACCTTTTTATTTTAAAAATAAATTTTTTTCTTACTACATTATTATAAAAAACAATCCCCCTACCAAAATAATCTGCACCTACAATTCGAGGATTTTCTTCAAACAATCTGCAAGAATAAACATTTAATAAACTGTCTGAAAGAAAGAAATTAATATTTGGAAAAAAAGTCTCATAAACCTCTGAAGGAAGTGTATTATTTAATGAAGAGAAAAAAACGTTTCTATATTTATCAAGATGTAATTTTTTAACAGTTCTAGCAGAACCTATACAGTCATCAATAACTAAAAAATTTTCTCCAGATAAGGTATAGTTTTCAGGGTCTAAAAAGAAATACTCTGTTTTTAGATTCATAAAAAATTCTTTAATAAAAAAACCACCCCTTAATACAAAATAAATTTTTTCTGGAGAAGATTGCCTTATAGAATAACTGACTCTCTTTAAATCATAAGCTAACTTCATAGGAAGCAAATTCATTAAGTAATCATAAAACAAGTTGACCTCGGATTTATTGGACTTTAAATCATAACTTTCTGAAATTAAGAAACCTTCGTTTTTTAAAATTTTTTCTATGTTAGAAATGTTAAAATAATCGTCAACAATAATAATACTCTTATTTTTTCCCCTGTGAATATTTCTTTCAAAAAGAGGATTAATCCACCAATCCCACAAAGGTACTGTATATAGATAATCCATGTTACCTATATACTCTACATTGATATTATCCCATAAAACACCATCGTATAATTTATTTTCAGCACTTTCAACCAATAACAGAAACTTATTTCCTTTAGATAAAGATTCTTCAGCATCTAAGTACAACTTATAATCGTATATTTCTTTTTTAAGAAATCTTTTATTCATAAAATAACTAACAAACTCTTTATAAACAGAATCAAAAGTACCCTCTAAAGAGATATTTTCAATATAGTGAAGATCCTCGTCTTTTAGAAGATACTTAAGATTCGACATAGCTTTTCCCCCATATCATCTTTAGGTTTAATATATAAAGAGTTGATACCATATCTTCGTGGAATTAAAAAGTCCCTTTTATAATCATCACCAATCATTAGAGCATTTTTTCCAGAGTAATTTACTACATATGAATACAAGTCTTCTTCTTTAGTAGTACCATATTTGAAAGAATAAAACTTCTTTAAAAAAACACCACTAAGAACAGAACTGTCAACAAATTCAGAAATGTCAGATCCAGAATCTGAAACCAAAACCATATTATAACCCATGCTTTTAAGTTTAAACAACAATTCAACTCTTTTACTAAACAATTCTATGTTACCTGGATTCAACAATTCCATAAAATACTTTTTTTCTTCAATAGAGAAATCAAAACTGAAACCTAAATTTTTTACAAATATTTCCTTATCTATATTACTTTTAAACCATGATTCCTTCCAGAAATTAAAGAATTCGCGTTTGACTATTTTTTTTCTTTCAAGACTTTTTAATATATAAAACCAATAAACATCTCTTTCTTTACTATAAGCAAGAGTATTCCAAAAATCAAACAACAAAAAATCCAATTTCATAAGACACTACCTTTTAAAAATTTGTAGTCATACAAGATGTTATCAGCAGCACTCCTAATTGAGTCATACAAATTTCTATCAATTCCTTCAACAAAAGATCTGCCCCCCAAAAAAGGGTAATCAACAACTAATAAGCTAGATGAATATTCTAAATCACTATTACTAAAATTTACCCTCATGAAATCATGATCAACAAAATTTTTTAATAAATTATCAAAATTCTTATATTTCAAAATTAACAACTCTGTTGAGATACCTTTTATTTTTTTATAAAGACCAATTTGTGAAAAGAAAGTTTTTGCTAACAACACATTAAAAGAATGTTCTCTTTCACGCATAGAATTTATAAAATCGGGATGATAAAAAGCGTCTTGTTCATAAGAATTTACCCTTCCAAAAGGATGTTCCATTGGAACGAGAACAAACTCTTTATTTTCAAAAAAACCAGATATTTTTATATAACCATATTCTTTATCTTTTTTCACTTTAAACACATTTAAATTTGAAGAGATTATTTTTTCTACAAAGTATTCCATATCAAAAGGTTGATAAAATGCTACAGCCAAGTCAATATCTTCATGACCTTTCCTTAAAGTCCCTGTAGAAGAAGAACCAATGAGTTTAATTATATGATTTGACTCTTTAAACATATATTTTAATATACTTTCAAGACCATAAACTGATTTAAAAAAATCATTCCACTTAACAAAAGCCACATTTTTATAAAGGTCGTAATAGTAATCTAGTCTTTTAAAATCGTTAAAACTTTGTTTTAAAACATTTAAAGGCACAAACGAGTTCATAGCAGTATAATAAGCCTTTTTTAAAAGAGGATTATTTGACATACTACTCACCGTGAAAATGTATTAAAAATGAAAATTAGTTAAAAATTTAAAATAATTACTAAAAAGAAACCGAAAATTTTACGAAAACATATAGAAATATTTCAGATAATAAACTTATATTTTAAAGTATACAAAAATCCACACTAAAAACAAAATATTTAAATATTTGAATATTATAATATAAGAATATGATAGAGTTTGATACAAAAAAAGCAATAAAAATATTCAAAGCATTGTCTAATGAAACAAGATTAAAAATATTAGAAGCATTATATCTAGGAGAAGGAGGAATGTGCAAAATAAGAGAAAAAGTAAAAAAACCACAACCTTCAATTTCAAATCAACTATCAAAATTGCAAGCATTAGGATTAATAGAATCAAGAAAAGAAGGTACAAAAACATATTTTAGAATAGTAGATGATGATTTAAAAAAAATATTGAAAATAATAATAAAAAAACAAAAAAAATAACGCTCAAAAAAATGTAATAGGTGATAAAAAAATGGCTGAAACAAAATGGGCTGGATGGGTAGCAGCATTAGGAGGTTTGTTAGCATTCGGTTATTACATACCTTCAATTGCAAGTTGGGTTGTACCATTAGGAGCATTAACAGCTGTAGTATTCGGAATTTGGGCAGTTTATCAATAAGCATTTTAAAATTTTTTTTCTTTTAGGGGTTTAAAACCCCTTTTTTATTCTATACAAAAATATTTTAAATCATAAAAACATAATATTGTTTATGGAACACAAAACAACCAAAGTATTAGCGATCTTTATTTCTATATTTATTTTTTTAATGTTTTTAAACAATGTTTATGCTAAAAATAAAAAAGAATTCGATCATATTGGAAATTTTAACTTCAGATCAATAGAAGTTAATAATAGCAATAACACAAACATCATAACTACTAAAACTAGCAAAACGATAAACACAAATTTAACAAATAATAATGTAAAAGAAGTTGAAAATGAAAATAAAGAAAAAAATTTTTTTATTAAAATATTAGAATTCTTTTACAAATTGTTCAGGTAAAAAATATTTGTTTTTATCGTTAAAATCGTACAATAAAAAAACAAATGTATTTTTGATGTATCTTTATAGTAGTAAAAATAGAAAGGTTTAAATATTTTCAATCAATAACCAACGCTATGTCTTTAGAACAAAATTTACAAGAATGGGCTGAATCAAAAGGTTTTACATATTCAGGCAATTCAAATAATCCAAAACTAATTATTTTTGGAGAAGAACATTTTAAAAATGGATTAATTGAAGCACAATTCGAACTAATAAGATTTTTAAAACCAGAATATGTTTTGCATGAATTTCAAGAAGGAGTTTATGATGGAAAAAGCCTATATCAAAAAAATAGCGTAATAGAAGATAAAACTTCAAAAAAATACAAAGAATTAAGAACATTTCAAGTTAGATCACATTTTCTTGGATTTCAATTGGTTGGTGTAGATTTATCACCAGACCAAGCATTTTTAACACCGCATAATTCTATTGAAGACTTCCACATAAGAAGAGAAAATGAAATGGCAAGAATTATGGTTGAATATGCAAAAAAATCCATAAAACCAGTAGTAGCAATTATAGGAGCATACCATTCTCATCAAGCATCACCAATCCATGAAATTTTAGCCTCAGAAGAAATACCTTATTGTGTAATTCAACAAATGAAAATTGAAAGAAGTTCAGGAACAAATTCAAGATTACAAAACATGTTAAATTAAAATAAACATCATAAAAAAATAAATCAATATACAGTTAAAAACAAATATTCAAATAATTCTATTTTACAAAATAACAAAATTGTGAAACAAAAGTTTTAAAAATTCACAATTCCTTAAAGTATTTAAAATCAACATTAAACTCTTTTGTGAAAATAAAAATCACAAAAAAAATAAAAAAATATTAGGAGGAAATTAAAATGCCAGTACAATTAAATTTAGACAATTTTGAAAAAGAAGTATTAGACTCAGATATTCCTGTAATAATAGATTTTTGGGCTGAATGGTGTGCTCCATGTAAAATGATGGCACCAGTATTTGAAAAGTTAAGCAAAGAATATGAAGGAAAATTAAAATTTGCAAAATTAGACACAGAACAATTCCCAGAAATAGCAGCTCAATTTGGAATACAAGGAATACCAAGTTTGAGTGTAATGGCAAAAAATGTAGAAGTAGATAGAATAGTAGGATTCGCACCAGAACCATTATTAAAACAAAAAATAGATGCAGCATTAAAAAAAGCAGAAGAAGTAATGGAAGACATG
>WIAN01000028.1 GCA_015519985.1 Candidatus Woesearchaeota archaeon
ATAGAATTATATTATGGAATAAGACACAAAATTTTAAAAATAAGTTATAATACAAAAAACAACAAATACAACATAACAATATTATACAATAACAATTCTTTAGAATACAAAACAACATTAGAAGAAGAAAAAATAAAAAAATTATTATATTTGTCAAAAAAAATATTAGAAAGAAATGTTTCATTAAAAAGCATAATAAAAAAAGTAGAAGAAAAAAATATAAAAAACTTTTATTACGGCTATGATATTATAAACAAAGAATATTTTGAAATATTTTATTCTAACACAAACAACTTTAAAACAATAATTTACACTTCAAAAAAAAACTATTTTGAAATAATATACAATTATAAAACAAAAAAGTATTCTTACAAAGGAAAAATACCTTTTAACATAACAAAAATATTAGAAGAAGAAAAAGTAAGTGACAAATATTCTTTCATAGAATATTTTAAAAAAAGAACTGTAAGAAAGATAAAAAAGGCAAAAAAAACTTTAGAAGAACTTTTTACTATAAAATAACTATAAAGCTTTAAAAAACAATTTTTTATAAAACAATTTATGTTAGACAATTTACTTTTAGATTTATCATTAGTAATAGTAGTAGCAACAATATTCGGATTTTTAGCATTAAAATTTAAACAACCATTAATATTAGGATACGTTCTAGGAGGAATACTATTAGGACCAATATTAGGAATAGTAAAAACTACAGAACCATTATTATTACTTTCAGAATTAGGAGTAGCATTATTATTATTCGCAATAGGATTAGAATTAGATTTTAAAAGAATAAGAGAAGTAGGATTGTTAAGTGCAATAATAGGGTTGTTACAAGTAATATTAACAACAATATTTTCTTTAATACTATTATACTTTTTTAACCTTCCATTGTTAGTTTCATTTTACTTTTCACTACTAATAGCATTCTCCTCTACAATAGTAGTAGTAAAATTGTTACATGAAAAAAAAGAATTAGAATCATTACATGGAGAATTAGCATTAGGAATATTAGTAATACAAGACATAATAGCAGTTTTAGTATTGTCTTTTTTACCTTTAATAAACGATTTTTCAATAACAAAACTAACCCCTTTCATAATACATTTAGTAGAATATTTAATAATAATATTTTTAATATCAAAATATTTTTTAAACTGGTTTTTAAGACAAATAACAAAATATACAGAATTAGCATTCATAAGTGCATTAACATTTGTGTTTTTACTCGGCTTCTTAGCACAACTTTTAGATTTAAGTTTTTCAATAGGAGCATTCATAGCAGGAGTATTATTTTCTTCTAGCATAACACAAACAGAAGTATTAGGAAGAATAAAACCATTAAAAGACTTTTTTATAGTATTGTTCTTCGCAACATTTGGAATGCAAATAGCATTCAACAATTTTTCAACAGTAATAAAATATATACTTCCATTGTTGTTGTTAGTTTTATTGTTAAAACCTTTAATAATATATTTTATAAGCAAAATTTTTGGTTATGGATTTAGAACAGCAATATTAACTTCAATAGTATTAGCACAATCAGGAGAATTCGCATTAGTATTAGCTGATGTGGGTTTTAAACTAAAACATTTACAATCAGAACATTTAAGCATAATAAGTTTAATAGTATTAATAACAATGACTTTATCAGCATATATGATAAAGTATGATCAAAAAATATACGAGTTTATAGTAAGAAAGTTTAAATTCAATTTGAAAGAATTTCATTATCATAAAGACTATTTAGAAAGACATTCAAAAAAATTAAAAAGTCACTATATAATTTTTGGTTATCATTTATTAGCAGAAGGACTAATAGAAAGATTAGAAGAAGATAAAAAAACAGTATTAATAGTCGATCACAATCCTGAAAAAATAAAAGAACTATACAATTTAGGAAAAAGAGCATTACTATTAGAATTAGACAATGTTGATGCTTATGAAAAATTAAATTTACACAAAGCAAAAGCAGTAATAAGCACAATAAACCATTTGCATGGAAACTTAACATTAATAAGACATTCAAAACTAATAAGTCCAAAAGTAAAAGTAATAGTTACAACAAACAACGAACATGATTATAAATTGTTAAAAGAAGCAGGAGCAGACTTTGTAGCTTTACCATTATTTTTAGCAGGAAAAGAAATGGCAGATCATATTTTAATGATTACAGACGTTTCAAGAAGAGAAAAATTATATCCAAAGTTAATAAAAGAATTAGAAAAAATAAAAGAGCATGTAAAAAAATTAGAGTATAGTGAAAATAGAATAGAAGAATATTTAGAAAAAACAATAGTTTCAGAACACATAAAAAAAGCAAGAAAAGATTTTAAGAGAAAAAATAATAACAATAAAAAAAGTAAAAATAATAAAAAGAATAACAAAAAAAATAAAACAGCAGAAAAAAACAAAAAAAACAACAGTAAAAGTAAAAAATAACAAAAAAAACAAAAAAGAAAAAAAGAACAAAACAACAAAAAAAGACAGAAAAAATAGAAGAAAAAAATAAATAAAACAAAACAGAAAAAAGAAGTAAAAAGAAAGAAATAATAAAAAAAGAAAAACGAAAAAAAGAAGAAAGAATAAAAATAAAAAAACAAAATTAATAAGATTAAAAGAAAGAAAAATAGAACAAAAAATTATTCAAATATTAAAAAAAACTTTTCAAACACTTTTGTTTTTCTAAAAAATCTAAAACTTTACTTTTTTTAACATAATTAGAAATGTCATAATTAAAATATTTTTTAATATGACTAACAACATATTTTATCATAACATTTTTATCTTCAAATTCTACTTTGTTATTCATAGTTTTTTCAACAGCTTTTCTAACAACCCAAACTCCTAAAGGGATTTCATAACCTTTAATAATTCTAAAAACAAGAATGCTTCCTTTAATATTCATTTCCTCTAACTTTTTAACAATACTATTCTTTGCAGCAAAATAGCCTCCAACTGTACTTTCAGGATATTTTTTTCTACCAAAATTTAATTCATAATCATAC
>WIAN01000029.1 GCA_015519985.1 Candidatus Woesearchaeota archaeon
AACGATGATAGAGCAAAAAAATTAATAGAAAATTATTCTATTAGTGAAATACCTACTGTTATTGTAACTTTTAAATCTGATTTTGATGAAAAAAAAGTTAAAAATATTAATGGTTTTGAAAAAGTAAAAGATTCTTTTGTTTTTAAAAATTTACAACCTGTATTTTTTGATTTGAAAAAAAACTCTTTTATAGGAAGAGTTGAATATACAATAATAGAACCTGAAAATTGTGATGATTGTTTTGATTCTGAAAAAATAATTCAAGCTTTAGAAAACTCTAATATTGTTTTTTCAAATAAAACTGTTTTAAAAGAAACTGAAGCTGAAAGTATAATAAAAAAGTATAATATTAAAAAACTTCCAGCAATAATTTTTTCTGAAGATTTAAAATATTATAATAGTGAAGTTGTAAAACAAGTTTTATCTTTAAGCAAAGAGTATAATAATAAAATAATTTTAGAAAACCTTTCACCTCCATATAAAGATTTGTCAAAAAATGAAATTGTTGGTTTAATAAACGCAACTTTTATACAACCTTCAAATTGTGATAGTTGTTATAATGCTGAAGAATTTCACACTCCTATATTAACATCTATAGGTTTAAGGTTTTCTTCTGTAAAAACAGTTTATGACAATTCTACAGAAGGAAAAGAACTTATAAAAAAGTATGATATTAAAAAACTTCCTACTGTAATATTATCTTCGGATGCAGAAGTTTATCCTTTTGTTTCTACCTCTTGGAACAGGGTTGGTTTTAGAGCAGAAGATGGAAATTATGTTTTTACAGCAGTAGAAGTAGCTAAAAAAGATTATTATAATGTTGAAAACAAAACAGTTGTTAAAATATAAATTTTTGAGGTGGTTTTTTATGAATAAACTGTATTTAGCATTAGGAATTGTTGCTGTTGTTTTTTTGTCTTCCTTGTTTTTTTTACAAGGAAATAATGTTGAAACGCCACAAAAAACTCAACCAACATTTTCTCAAGAAAAATCTTTTAATTTAGATGTAAAACTTTGGAGTTTTACGCCTAACGTTATTAAAGTAAAAAAAGGAACTAAAGTTAATTTGAACTTTAATGTTATCCAAGGAAACCACGGTTTTATGATTCCTGAATTAGGAGAGAGTGTTTATCTTCCTCAAGGAGAAAAACAACAACTTTCTTTTATAGCAGACAAACCAGGAATGTATACTTTTTATTGTAATGTGCCTTGTGGAAGAGGACATAGCAATATGAGAGGACAAATAATAGTAGAAGCATAAAAAAAGAGGTTTTTTTTATGAAAAAATTAAAATTTTTTTTATTTTTTTTATTTTTATTTGTAATACTTTTATCTTACTTTTCTTTTTCTTCTGAAAATAAAGTTTCTATACCTAAAAATTTAGAAAAAATAAAAGAGTACAATAATAGTTATGCTCAACAATTTACGAATTTTAGTTATCTGATAGCTTTTTTAGCAGGAGTGCTTGCTATTTTAAGCCCTTGCATTCTTCCTTTCATACCTGCATATTTTTCTTATACTTTTAAAGAAAAATCTAAAATTAGTCTAATGACATTATACTTCTTTTTAGGTTTTACAACTGTTTTTTTACTTTTAGGTCTTATAGCTGGTTTTTTAGGTCAAAGGTCTTTAATTTATTTACAACAAGAAGGAATAGCAAGATTTGCAGGTTTATTATTAATACTTTTAGGAGTTTCAACAGCTTTAGGATTTGGTTTTTCTTCGTTTTTAAAATTTAAAAAAACAAGCAATGACCCTTTAGGAGTTTTTTTGTTCGGTGTTTTTTTTGCTGCTGGATGGACCGCTTGTGTAGGACCTATACTTGCAGGAATATTAACACTTTCTGCTTTGTTACAAGAATATTTTAAAGCAATGCTTTTAATGTTTTTTTATGCTCTTGGAAATTTTGTACCTTTATTTTTATTATCTATGTTTTATGATTCTTTACATTTAGAAAAGTATATTCCTAAAAAAATATTTTCTTTTAAAATTTTTAAAAAACAGTTTAATGTGCCTTGGGCGTTGTTTATTTCAGGTTTATTATTAGCTTCTTTAGGATTAATAATCTTTTTATATCAAGGTACAGGAGTTATAAACCAGTATGATTTGTTAGGTACAAGACTTTTATTTTATGATTTACAAAGAAAACTTTTATCGTGGAATTATGCTAAAATAGTGGCTTTAATTTCATTGTTAAGTTTTGTTTTAATATATGGATATTATTTGTATAGAATTTTAAAAGAAAAAAAATGAATGTTTTTTTTTTCTTTTTTTTATTTCTTTAAAATATAAATCTTTTTAAATGCTTTAATTTTCTTTTATTTTTATGTTAAATATTCCTTTTGATGAACTTTTAAAAATAGTAGAAGAAAAAACTTCTTTGTCTAAAGATGAAATTTTAAAAAAAGTAGATGAAAAACTTGAAGCTTTAGCAGGTTTGATTTCTAAAGAAGGAGCTTTACATATTGTTGCT
>WIAN01000030.1 GCA_015519985.1 Candidatus Woesearchaeota archaeon
CTTTTGGTAATTCTTTTAATTTTTCTTCGTCAAATATTGTGTTTGTTTTTAATATTTTTTTTGATTCTGTTTTTTCTGCTGTTTCTGTTGATTTTGTTATTTTATTTTCTTCGGCATTTTTTTCTAATTTTGTTTCTTCTGTTTTTTTTGCTTCTTCTAAAAAAAATGTTGTGTAATTTTCAATTAATTTTTTTCCATATTTTACTATTAACTTTTTTTTTATTTCATAATACTTTTTTTCATCTATATTATAATTAAATATTTTGAAGAAATCTTTCAAATTTTTTTTTATGCTTTCAAAATCTTTTAAAGGCAATTCTTTTAATATTTTTTTTAATTCTTCTTTTTGTTTTTCTTTTAAACTTTTTATAATTTCAATTTCTTCTACTTCTGGAATTACATTTTTTTCTATTAATAAAGAAATTATTTTTTTTTCAATCATTTTTATCATTTATAATTGTAATTCTTCTTTTAATTTATCTGAAATTTTTTCTAATAGAGAATCTGAAATTGCTATTGTTATTTCTTTTGTTCTTCCATATCTTCCTTTTGAGATTACTTTTGCATTTATTATTCCTTGCATGTCTAATTCTGATATTATGTCTCCTATTCTTCTTTGTGTTAAGGGTCTTAATCCTGTGCTTTTACATACTTCTCTATAAAAATCGTATACTTCTCCTGTAAATATTGTTTTCTTTTTGTTATTGTATATTGTTATTATACTGTATAATGCTGCTTGGTGTTGTTTTGGAAGTGTTTTTACTATGTCTATTATTCTGTCTCTTTCTATTTTTTCTTCTGCTTTATCTATGTGTTCTATTCTTATTTTTTCACTTCTGCTTCTTTCTGCTATTTCTGCTGCTACTCTTAATAAGTCTAATGCTCTTCTTGCATCTCCGTGTTCTCTTGCTGCGTAAGCTGAACATTTTTCTATGACTCCTGGTTCTAAAGAATCTTTTTTTAATGCTTTTTCTGCTCTTTTGTATAATATGTCTTGTATTTGAAATGCGTTGTAAGGAGGGAACAATATTTCTTCTTCGCTTAATGAAGATTTTACTCTTGGATCTAAATTATCTACAAATATTAAATCGTTTGAAATTCCTATTATTGTTACATAAGTGTTTTTTAAATTTTCATTTATTCTTGTTAAATTGTATAGTGTTTCGTCTCCTGCTTTTTTTACTAGTTGATCTACTTCGTCTAATATTATTATTAAATTTCTTATGTTTGATTTTTCTATTAAATTAAAAAATACTTTGTACACTTCGTGCGTTGGTAATCCTGTTGAAGGTACTTCTTCTCCTAATTCTTTTATTATTTGTGCTAACATTCTGTATTCTGTATCTGCTACTTTTTTTAATTTACAATTTACATATATTACTTTTAAACTTATTTTGTTTTCTTCTGCTACTTCTAATAATTTGTTTGTTGTGTGTTTTGTTGTTAGTGTTTTTCCTGTTCCTGTTTTTCCATAAATAAAAATATTGCTTGGTTTTTCATTTCTTAATACTGGAGCTAAAATTTCTGCTATTTGTTTTATTTGTTCTTCTCTATGAGGTATTTCTAAAGGAATATAATTGCTTTGAAACATATTTTTATCTACAAAAATACTTTCTTGTTCCATATAATCTTTAAAGAATTTGTTTAAATCAGTCATTTTTCAACCTCTGTTACACCTTTATTTCCTTTGGAAGTTTGTTTTGTTTAATAAAGTTTTTTATTTTGAGTTTTTATTTTTTTTATATTGTTATTTATATTCTATTTTTTATTTATTTTATTTTTTATTTTAATTACTTATTTATTTAGTTGTTTGTTTGTGTTGTTTTTATTTTTTGTTTTATTGTTGTTTTTGTTATTATTATTTCTATTTTTCTTGTTGATTATAAAAAATTAATATAGATAAAAAAAATATTTTGATTAAATATTATTTAATAATAAAATAAAACATTATGGATAAATATAATTAATAAAAATTTATTTATTTTCCATATGGAAAAAAATTAAATTTGTTTTTTTATATATTGTTATTTAATTTTTTTTATTGTTTTTCTTTTAATAGAATATGTTGTGGATCTCCATTTTATTTTTCTGTTGTCATGTTTTTTTATTTTTATCTTGTTTTTTTTCATTTATTGATCTTTAGATTTTTATATTTTATTTCCTTTCTTTATTTTTTTACTTTTTATTTGTTTTTTACTTATTGTTTTACATTGTTTTTATATTTTTTTTACATTATTTTGTCTTTTCTGTTTTTTTTCTTTATTTTTTCTATAAAATATTCCATAAGAAATCAAGGTCTCACAGAGGTAATATTTCTTTTATATTTTTATTTTTTATGTTTTTACTATAAAATAATAACAAAACAAAAAGTATTTAAATGCTTATGTTATCCC
>WIAN01000031.1 GCA_015519985.1 Candidatus Woesearchaeota archaeon
AAACTATTCCTAATGAAAAAAAAACCAAACCGAACAAAAAAATTATGCTTGAAGAAAACAATTTTACTGCTTTCTCCTCTAATTCTATGATTGTTTCTTTAACATTTTCTTTTAAATTTTCAACAACATTACCGAAAAAATTAGAAAGTAAAGACTTTAATATAGTAATATAAAAAGAACTTTCGTTGTTTTCTCCAGTATTTTTAACAGTTTCTTCAGAAACTTTTTTTTTGCTGTTTTTCCTCGTATTTTTTTTCATTTTTTATCAACACAAAAATTTAAAATAGTTTATAAACAAATTTTAAACATTTTTAGTATTTAAACTTTTTTATTTTTGAAATAAAAAAATAAAAAACAAATAACAACAAAAACAAGAAAGAAACAATAACAAAAGAAACTAAAAAAAAGTAACAAAAATAAAAATAAACAAAGAGAAAAAAATAAAACAATAAGTAAAAACAAAAAATACAATAACAAAAAATAAAAACAACAACAGAAACAAAAAAAATTAAGAAGAACAGCAAAAATTAGAAAAAAGAAAAAAAAATAAGAAAAAAAGCACAAAAAATAAAAGAAAAAAAATAACAGCAAAAATAAAAAATAATAAAAATAGAAAAACAAAACTAAAAAATATAAAAAAATTAGAAGAAAAAAAAAGTAAAAAACAAAAAAACTAAAATAATAAAAAATAAAAAAAACTAATACAGCCCCGTAGTGTAGTGGCCTATCATTTCGGACTCTGGATCCGAAGACCCCGGTTCGAATCCGGGCGGGGCTAATATTATTATTCTCTACAAAACGAAATTTTTAAAAATAGAGAGAAATTCCTAACAAAAATAGTAAAAAAATTGGGGCTATGGGGTAGCTTGGTCTAGCCTTCCTGGTTTGGGACCAGGGGACCCCGGTTCGAATCCGGGTAGCCCCATACTTTTATTTTCTTATTTTCTTTAATAAAGTTAGTTCAATAGATTTAAAAAAACAAAAAGAATACTAAAAAATATGATTGTTATAGACGGATCAAAATATGAAGGAGGAGGAAGTATATTAAGAACAGCATTAGCTTATTCTTTAACAACACAAAAACCTTTCAAAATAATAAATATAAGAAAAAACAGAAATCCATCAGGATTAAAAAATCAACATTTAGCATCTATAAAATTAGCACAGATGATTTCAAATTCAGCAGTAGAAAATGCAGAGTTAGGAAGTGAAACTATAACTTTTTATCCTAACAAAATAAAAAAAGGAACATACAATATAGACATAGGAACAGCAGGAAGCATAACCTTATTGTTACAATCTGTATTATTACCAATAATAGTTTCTTCTAAAAAAATAAGTTTAAGATTAAAAGGAGGGACAGATGTAAATAATAGTCCTACATTTGACTATTTCAAATACATTTTTTTAAATTCAATAAAAGAATATTCAGATTTTAAAATAGAATTGTTGAGAAGAGGCTACTATCCGAAAGGAAATGGAAGAATAAACATAGAAATAAATCCAAAATATAACGATTTGGATAGAGGAGAATTTAAAAAAATAGATTATTATAATTTAAAAAATTATATAAAAGTAACATTGAGAGTGAATGCTTCAAAACACTACGATGAATTTTTTTTACAACAAATAAATGAATATTTTAAACTTTTATCATCAGAATTTAAAAAACACAACATAGATAGTAGTGTAATAACTTCTTATAATGATTCTGATTCAAAAGGAGGAAGTTATACTATAGAAATACAATATTATGATAATAACGAAAATGTAAAAATTATAGGAGATAGTGATGTTTTTTTAAATGAAAAACCTCAAAGTATAGTAGAAAATGCTATTATGAGAATAAAAAATATAGTAGAAAATAAAATTGTTTGTGATAAACATTTATCAGACCAACTAATAAGTTTTTTATCTTTTTTTGGAGGAAGAATAAAAGCAGAAGAAATAACAGAACATGTAAAAGCAAACATCTATGTTTCAAACTTATTTTTTGAAAACAAAATATTTTATGATGAAGAAAAAAAAATAATATTTTTAAATGAAAAAATAGAATAAAAAAAAAGATAAAAAAAATAAAATAGAAAATATTTTTATTGATTTTTTATTTTATTTTTATTAAATCTTTCAAATAATCTTCTAAAAAATTTTTTCCTAACTTTAATTTTTCTAAATTTTCAGCATAAATAGTAAATAATAAATCTCCTTTATTAACAAAATCATCTTTAACTTTATTCAAATAAACACCTGCATATTTATCATGAGGATTGCCAAGAATTTGAGCAAGAACACTTAAAAGATGAGTATCATAACCTTTAACTCTTCCCTTCTTATAAGATTTTACTAAAAAAGAATATTTTCCAGGTTTTATTTTATTACTAACATCAATTTTTTTTCCTTGAGCATTAATAATATCTTTCATTTTTTGCAAAGCTTTACCAGAATACAAATAATGTCTTGCTAAATCGTAACCTTTACCTTTAGGAACTTTTTTAGACATTTCTAAAATCAAACCAGCCATTTTTAACGCTTTCTCTTCTAAATCTTTAGGAGCATTTTCATTTCTTTCCAAAATCCAAAGAACATCCCTAGCTTCTAAAGCAGGACCTATACCCCTACCAATAGGTTCTTCACCATTTGTAATAATAACATGAACATCAATACCTAACTTTTTACCAATAATCTCAAAATGTTTTTTAATCTTTAAAGCTTGAGTTTTAGTTTTAAACTTTGTTTCTTTACCAACAGGAATATCAATCAAAACTTTTTTACTACCAGCAGAAATTTTTTTAGCAAGAACAGAAGCAATAAGTTGTCCTTCAACATCAATGTTTAAAGGTCTTTCAACTCTAATAATTTTGTCATCAGCAGGGGCTAAATTCAAACTACCACCCCAAGCAATAACACCATTATGCTTTTCAACAATACTTTTAATCTTATCCTCAGAAAGATTAACATTAGCTAAAACTTCCATAGCATCAGCAGTACCTGCAGGAGAAGTAATAGCTCTTGAAGAAGTTTTAGGAATTTTCAAACCAGCAGAAGCAACGATAGGAACAACAATCATAGTAGTCCTATTATTAGGAACACCGCCAGTACAATGTTTATCATAAACGTTATTTCCAAAATTCAATTTTTCTCCTGTATTAACCATAGCTTTAGTAAGATTAAAAGTTTCCTCTAAAGAAAAACCAGAAACAAAACCTCCAGCTACAAAAAAAGAAATTTCGTAATCAATAAGTTTATCATCAACAATATCTTTAATAATAGTATATAATTCTTTATAAGACAATTTTTTTCCAGACAATTTTTTTTTAATATAATGCAAACTAATAGGTTTGCCAACAATATTAATATTAACAAACAAAGAAGATTTTTTTCCTTTTAACTTATTAAAAGTTTCTTCATTTACAAGAATAGTATTGTTAGGAACAGTATTTTTATCATTAGAAATATCAACAACAGCAATAACCTCTCTACTATCAGAATATAATTTTATTCTTTCACCTTTATGAAAGCCATACTTTAAAGCATCTTCCTCATTCAAAATAGCAATATTAGGTCCTCCTGAAGATACATTTAATTTTTTAACTTTAAACACGAAAACACCTCTTAAAAAAAATAATAGTTTCTTTTTATAAAGTTATCTTTTTGTCAATAAAAATAGTGTTAAACAATAAAATCAGAGCTGTGAGAACAACAGGACCAACAATAATTCCCACAACTCCAAAGATTTGAATACCTCCAAGAATACCTAAAAAAACAATAACAGGATGAGTTTCAGATTTAGAAGAAATAATTGAAGGTTTCAAAATATTATCAATATTACTTACAACTAAAATTCCATAAATTAAAAAAAGAATATCTTTCCAAAATAAAGAATAATCTTGCAATAAAAAACTTTCAACTAATTTTAACAAAAATATAGGAACCCAAATAAGAGGAACACCAATTAAAGGCAGCAAAGCAACTAAAAAAGTTAAAACACCCCAAATAATAGGAGTATTCAAACCTACAAGATAATACATAGGTATTAAAAGAATACTTTGTATTAAAGCAATAATAATAGTACCTCTAATAACACTATTCAAAGAATTAGAAACTTTATAAAAATAGTTTTCTAACTCAAAAAAATTTTTTTCATCCAAATTATTTTTTAAAAATAATAAAATACTGCTTTTAATCTTTTTATTATCCCTAATAAAAAAGAAAGTTAAAAATAAAAAAATACCAACATACAACAACAAACCTAACAAGTTTAAAAGCAAAGAATTAATCATAGAAGCAAAAGAAGAAGAAAAATTCCTAATACCAACAACAATATAATCAGTAATAATCTTTTCATTAATAGAAGAAGATAAAAAAGAAGGTAAAGGCAAAGAATCTAAAACATTAGAAAAATCGTTAAGAGTAATTTTAGCTTTAATACTAAAAAAGTATAATTCTTTAGACAACAACAAACCAGCCAAAAGTAAAGGAATAATAAAAAAAGAAATTAAAATTAACAAAACCAAAGCAGCAGAAAGATTATTATTCTTAAATTTTTTATTAAAAAAATCAAATAAAGGAATAAAAATATAAGCAGCAGTAGCAGCAGCAAGAATAGAATTAAAAAAAGGATAAATTATAAGAAAAGCAAAAAAAATAAGAATAAAAAATAATAACAAAATAATATTCTTACCTTTAAAAATAGAAGTATAAGAAGATTTTTTTGACTTTCTAACAATTTTTTCAGATTTCGAGTTTGAAGCCATAAAAATAATAAGAATATTATTATTTATAAAAGTTGTGTTAAAAGTATGGGCCTGCCCAGATTCGAACTGGGGACATCCACCACGTCAAGGTGGCGTCATAGCCGCTAGACCACAGGCCCAAAAAAATAAAAAAGTTAAAAACTAAAATAAAAAAATAAAACGTTTTAAAATAGAAAGACAAAAGGTTTTAAAAAAGTTTTTATTCAAAAACAGTCAAATATTTTTCAAAATAACTGTAAGGTTGAGCTCCTACAACTCTCAAACCTTTCCTACCGTTCTGATCTACTACATATCTAACATAATAGTCTCCTCTCCCATCAGAAACTTGCAATCCTACAAGTTTATTCTCATCAACATCGCCATTAAACAATATTATAAAAGAAGGTGTTCCTCTAATACCATTTTTTTGACCTTCAGAAAAATCACTGTTAACAGCATCTTTATACTTTTCACTTTCAACACAACTTATTACTTTATCAACATCTAAACCTTCAATTTCTTTCAACCAAGAATAAAGGTCTTCTTTATTGAATTGTGCAGTTCCTCTAGAATTTAACTCATTTTGTTTTTCATAAAGTTTATCATGCACTTTCCAAAAATATTCATCTCCTTGTTCTTTAGCACATAAAGCTGCTTGAGCTGAAGGAGAAGCCATAACATGTCCTAAAGATTCTAAAGGGAAATCTTTATACACTAATCTTAATTTTCCAGTATCTATAAAATTACTTTTTATAGATGGAAGAGTGTCAAAAAAGAATTTTCTACAGAAAGGACATTGAAAGTCTGAATATTCAAACATTACAATACTTGCATTTTCACTTCCTAAAATTCCGTCTGTTTTACTATCTTCAGTTACAAAAACCTTTTCAGGATCTTTAGGAATTCCTGAAGAATCTTTAACTTCAACTCCTGAAAGTATTTTATTAATTGCATCTTCAAAAACACTTAAAGGTTGAGCTCCTGAAATTTTAATATATCCTTGTTCGTCATTACCTATAAAAAATGCAGGTGTTCCCGAAACTCCTCTACTTTGACCTTCATTAAAATCTTTTTGAATTTTATTTTTAACATCCTTAGAATTTAAACAAGCTCTAAATTTAGTCTCATCTAAATCTAAACTTTTTGCATAAGAAACTAATTTTTCAGTCAAATCTGATAAAGGAGCCCATTCCTCTTTTTTATTAAACAATAAATCGATCATTTCATAAAACTTTCCTTGTTCTCCTGCACATTCAGCAGCAATAGCAGTAGGTAAAGCTTGTTTATGAAAACTTAAAGGAAAATGTTTATAGATAAAATTTACTTTACCAGTATCAATATATTTTTCTTTTAAAGAAGGAAAAGTTTGTTCATGAAACCTTCCGCAAAAAGGACATTCCAAGTCAGAAAATTCAATAATAGTAACTCTAGCATCTTTACTTCCTAAAACATAATCTCCATCAACAGAAAATTGTTGGTCTTGTAAAGAACCAGAATTTGTAACTTCAACTCCAGAAAATAAAGATAAATCTTTAAAACCAGAAGTTAAAATTGACAATAACAATAAAAAAGCTAAAAATACAGATAAAACCATCCAAAAATTAATATTTGAAGATTCCTCTCTTCTTAAAGGTTCTACTTTTTTAGAATGTTTATGTTCATGAGATTTTTCATGACTTTCATGTTTTTTATGATCTTTATGTTTATCAACCATTATATAATCCCCCTAAAATTTTATTTTATAGAAAATAAAAAACTTCTATTTATAAATTTTATTAAAAAGAGCCTCCGCCGGGATTTGAACCCGGGACCTCGGCCTTACCAAGGCCGCGCACTACCACTATGCTACGGAGGCAAAAATAATAAAAAAAATAAAAAGGAGTGTGGGGGGTGGGATTCGAACCCACGAACCCACTAAGGGACAGGATCTTAAGTCCTGCGCATTTGACCAGGCTTTGCT
>WIAN01000032.1 GCA_015519985.1 Candidatus Woesearchaeota archaeon
CTAACAAATCCAAGCATAGTAAGAATAGGAATGAATGAAAAATTTTCAGGAATAGATGTATTATTATATCATGGTTTTAGTTATGATTATTACGCTCAAAATATAGATTTAATAAGATTAAAAGGAGGATATGATGCTCCATTAGAAATAATGAAATATTTATTAAAAAGAAGACATTTAGCACCTACACATACAAGCACAATATACGTTCCAGATCCAAGAAAAGACCATTTAGTAATAGAAAATATTCCGGACATTTTTGTTTCAGGACACATCCATAGAGCAAGAGCAGGAAACTATAAAAGTGTAACATTAATAGAAAGCAGTTGTTGGCAAGGAATGACAAAATTTATGGAAAAAACAGGACACATACCAGAACCTTCAAAAGCATTTGTAGTAAATTTAAAAACAAGAAAAGTAAAAGAATTAGATTTTTCACAATAAAAAACCTTTTAAAGAAACTTTTTATTCTAAAAAACATGTTTGCAAGTTCTAAAATGCAAGAATATTTTAATTCTATAAATGAAAAAGTAAAAGAAGCATATTCTATAGCAGCAAAAGCAAGAAAAAAAGGTTTAGACCCTGAAGATGAAGTTCCAATACCCTTAGCAAAAAACATGGCGGAAAGAGTAGAAGGATTAATAACTTCTGTAGCTCCACAAATAAAAAATTCAGGAGTAACAGAAAGAATAGTAGAATTAGAAAAACAACACGGAACATTAAGTTGGAAAGTAGCATTAATAATAGCAAAAGAAGTAGCAGAAGAAAAATTTTGTAAGTTTAAAGATAAAAGAGAAGCAATAGAAGTAGGAATAAGAACAGGATTTGCATATCATACAGTAGGAGTAGTAGCAGCACCACTAGAAGGATTTGTAGAATTAAAAATAAAAAAAACAAAAAACAACAAAGATTATTTTTCACTATTCTTCTCAGGACCAATAAGAGGAGCTGGAGGAACAGCAATGGGAGTAGCATTAATAATAGCAGATTATGTAAGAAAAGAATTAGGATATGAAAAATATGATCCAACAGAAGAAGAAATGAAAAGAATAGTAACAGAAATGTATGATTATAATGATAGAGTAACTAACTTACAATACAAGCCAAGCGAAGAAGAAATATTATTCATAACAAAACATCTCCCGATAGAAGTAAATGGAGATCCAACAGAAAAAATAGAAGTATCAAACTATAAAGATTTAGAAAGAATAGAAACAAACAAAATAAGAGGAGGAATGGCATTAGTAATGTCAATGGTGGCATTAAAAGCACCAAAATTGTGGAAAGAATTGTCAAAATGGGGTTCAGAATTAAACTTAGAACATTGGAATTGGCTTGAAAAATTTTTAAAATTACAAAAAGCAGCAAAAGCAGGAGAAAAAATAGTATTATCAAAAGATTATGAAGATTTTACAATACAAAAAAAAACAGAAACAAAAGAAGAAGAAAAAGAAACAAAAAAAAACAGTAATGAAAAAAATGAAAATAATGAAGAAAAAAAAGAAAAAAAACTTCCAAGAATAAGAATCACACCAGACAAATCATACATTTCAGATTTAGTATCTGGAAGACCAGTAATAACACACCCATTAGCATTTGGAGGATTAAGATTAAGATATGGAAGAAGCAGAGTATCAGGGTATAGCAGTGCATCAATACACCCAGCAACAATGATATTATTAGACAATTTTATAGCAATAGGAACACAATTAAAAACAGAAAGACCTGGAAAAGCAGCATCAGTAACAAGTTGTGATACAATAGAAGCACCAATAGTAAAATTAAAAAGCGGAGAAGTAAAAAGAATAAAAACAGTAGAAGAAGCAAAAAAAATAAAAGACGAAGTAGAACAAATACTATTTTTAGGAGACATATTGTTTTCTTACGGAGACTTTTTAGACAGAGCACATCCTTTAGTACCTGTAGGAATAACAGAAGAACAATACTCTGAAGAATTAAAAAGCACATTAGAATTAGAAGAAAACAAAAAAAAATTAGAAGAAATAAAAAACGA
>WIAN01000033.1 GCA_015519985.1 Candidatus Woesearchaeota archaeon
CAATTCAATAATACTATGCATAATATAAGCAGAACCTAAAACTGTTAAAAAAACCATTACAATACTAGCATCAGCAGGAAAAAAAAGATAAGAAATTAAAGCTCCAAGAACAGCATAAAAAAAACCAGCAACAAACAAAATCCAAGATTGTCTTTCAGCAAGCTTAGCAGATAAAAAATTTTCAAAAACCATAAAAACAAAATAAAAAAAGATTATTTAAAAAGTTATTGTTTTTTTCAAAACTTTTATAATTCTATTATTTTATATCCGCAGAGTCCAAGATTGTATACTTTTGTTTCTCCTACTTTTTTCATTCCTTTTGATTCGTGTATGTGCCCGCTAAAAACATATTTTGGAGATTTTTTCTTTATGTATTTTAAAATTGTTTTGCTACCTGCACTTTTTCCTATCCAATGGGAAGGTGCTTTTTTAGAAGTAACTTTATCTAATACTCCGTATGGAGGTTGATGGCATAATAAAACATCAACTTTTCCAAACCACTTCAAAATATTCTCAGCTTTTTTTGTTTCTTTTTTTGCTTTTATCACACTATTTTTATAATCTTTAGGTTTAAATTCTTTAACCCAACTTGTATCAACAAAGTATCCTAAACCGCCTATTTTAACATTTTTTATTTTTGCTATTCTATTGTGTATAATACGAACATTACTTAAAGATTTTAAAGTTTCATAAAGAGCGGGAAGTTTATAACCTATTTTTTTAGATAATTTTTTAGTTTCATAAGTAGAATAATCTGCATTTCCAAAAATTATAAAGACTGGAGCAAATTTTTTTAGGTACTTCACAATTTTTATGGAAGAATTGTATGTTTCCATATAAGCTTTTTTTATTTCAGAAGGAGAATACTTTTTTTCTTTCAAACCCTTCTTTTTTCTTTCTATGTTTTCAAAAAACATTTTACGAGAAAGATTATTAGAACCTAAGTCTCCGTTTAACAATATTAAATCCACATTCGATAGAGGAATTTTTTTTATTTTTTCTAAATCTCCATGTGGATCTCCAATAACACATATTTTCATAACAAAAAAAATATTTTAACTGCTTTAAAAAGTTATTGTTTTTTTAATTCTATTTATTGTTGAGAAAGTAAATTATTTGAAAAGAAAAGTATTTTTAATCTGTTTGAAAACCAATAATAAAAAAGAAAGAATTAAAAGATTTTATTATTTTTATTCTTCTGGTAAGATCGCACCAACAGAACTTTTACGAGCTGTCAATGTTCCAATACCTTGAAGTTCTCTTTTCGTTGCAACTCGATCATCAAGAGTTTCTTCTTTTTCCATTCGTGCAAGTCCTTCACGAACTTCATTTTTTAATCCTTCCATATTCAGACCAAATTCATGTAGATAAACATCTCTTCCAACAATCTTCTCAACGCCGCTCCAATACAAGTTCATGTCGACTAGTAAAGTAGGCTCAAAAGTTTGGTATCTTGCTACTTCCACAGGATCTTTTGATTCCCACCAAGAAGTATCATATTTTTTCATAGCATCCATTATTTCCCATATTTTTAATCGCGGATATTTTTTTATGCCAAAATTTTCTCTTAAGTATATTCTTACGTACGTTTCGGTTATTTTTTGTGCCAATTTATCACCTCAAAATCCTTATGTTTTAAATTAAAATGCAGGTAAGAAACTAATCTTTATAATTCTTTTGATTCTATTACTACTTTTAAAGGGTTAGATTTAACTCTTGTTTGAATACGTTTTGAACCCTCATTTTTTTTCAAAACTTTTATATAGTTATTTTTTTTAACTTTTTTTTATGTTGTATGAAGAAATTTTATCACAAGAAAAGATTTTAAAAAGTGAAGAAGAATATTTTAAAAGTTTTATAAAACAAAATAAAAATTTATTTTACAATTTAAAAAAGTATTTTGAGAATAAAAAAGTTTTTTTTATAGGAAGTGGAAGTTCTTACAATATAGCTTTATTTTCTAAAATTTTATTTGAAAATTTATTTAAAAAACCTTATTTTTGTTATTTTTCTTCAGAATTTTATGAAAAAAGTTTTGTTTTAAAAGATTCTTTAATAATGGTTTTTTCACAATCAGGATTAACTTCAGATACAAAAAAAGCAGTAGAAAAACATTATAAAAACAACAAAGTAGTATTGTTTACTAACAATAAAAATGCAAAGATAAAACATGATTATTTGATAAATACTAATGTTTCTTTAGAAAAAGCAGTTCAAAGCACAAAAACATTTACAGGAATGTTATTACAAATACTTTTATTATACAATTTTTATAAAAACAAAAATTTTAGTTTTAAAACAAAAATAAAAGAATACAATAATATTTCAAAAAAATTATCTGAAAAAATAAAAAGTTATAATAACTTTATTTTTTTAGGTTTTGACGAGTTTTATCCTTTAAGTTTAGAAGGAAGTTTAAAATTTAAAGAAATAACAAAAGCAAATTCTGAAAGTTATAGTAGTTTAGAATACTTTCACGGTTACATAGAAGAAACAAAAAACAAAAATGTAATAATAATATTAGACGAATGTAAAAGAAAAACAAAAAAATTGTTAGAAAAATTAAAAAATAACATTGTAATTGTTGTTTCTAAAAAAATCTACAATATAAAACAAAAAAATGTTTATTTTGTAAATGTAGAAGATCCTTATATTAACAAAATAATATTTTTACAATTATTAGCTTACAATACAGCTTTAAAAAAGAAAATAAACCCTGATAAAG
>WIAN01000034.1 GCA_015519985.1 Candidatus Woesearchaeota archaeon
AAAGCTTGAGAAGGAGTACCTACAATCATTTTAACTTTAGTTTTTGTTTTTGGAATTTCATTTAAATTCAAAACTTCTTTTTTAAATTTTAAAATTCCATCATAAACTTTACCTTCTTCTCCTTGAGAACAAACAACAGTAACTTTTTGTCCATCAATAAGTTTTTCAGTAGCATCATTAGTACCTACAATAGCAGGAATTCCTAATTCTCTAGAAACAATAGCTGCATGACAAGTTCTTCCCCCTCTATTAGTAATAATAGCAGAAGCCATCTTCATAATAGGCTCCCAATCAGGATCAGTCATATCAGTTACTAAAACTTGACCAGGTTTAAACTTATCAATGTTATGAACATCTTTAATAACATTAACTTCTCCAGCACCAATCTTTTCACCAACACTAGTTCCTGTCAATAAAACTTTACCTTCTTCTTCTAAAACATAAGTTTCTAAAACATTATTTTTTCTTTGACTTACAACAGTTTCAGGTCTTGCTTGAACAATAAACAATTCTCCTGTAATACCATCTTTTGCCCATTCAGTATCCATAGGCTTATAATGTCCTGCTTTTTTACTATAATGTTCTTCAATTTTAATACCCCATCTTGCTAAAGTCATAATTTCATCATCACTTAAAGCAAACTTCATTCTTTCTTCTTTAGGAACAGGAACATTTTTAGTTGGTTTATTACCATCTTTAGTATAAATCATTTTTATTTCTTTTTCACCAAGCTTTTTTTGTATTATAGGTTTATGAGTAAAAGCAGTTTTTTTAAACACAATATATTCATCAGGATTAACAGCTCCTTGAACAACATTTTCTCCTAAACCATAAGCAGCATTAATAACAACAGCATCTTTAAAACCTGATTCTGTATCAATAGTAAACATAACTCCAGAAGCTCCTTTATCACTTCTTACCATTTTTTGAACTCCTACAGATAAAGCAATATTAAAATGATCATAACCTTTATCAACTCTATAACTTATAGCTCTGTTAGTAAATAAAGAAGCCATACATTTTTTTGTAGCGTCTAAAAGGTCATCTACTCCTCTAATATTTAAATATGTTTCTTGTTGTCCTGCAAAACTTGCATCAGGCAAATCTTCAGCAGTAGCACTGCTTCTTACAGCAACATCTACATTTTCAACTCCATAAGCATTGCTTAAATCATGATAAGCTTTTTTAATTTCATTAACCAATTCTTCAGGCAAAACGACATTCCTCAATAAAGTTCTTACTTTATGCCCTCTTTCTTCTAAATCTTTCATATTACTAGTGTCTAAACCTTCTAAAATGTCTTTAATTTTTTGTTTCAAATTCAATTTTTCTAAAACATACCTGTAAGCATAAGCAGTAATAGCAAAACCATTAGGAACTTTAATACCTTCTGATTGTAATTCTCTATACATTTCTCCAAGAGAAGCATTTTTTCCCCCTACAAGAGGAACGTCTTCAATACCAAGTTGATCAAACCATAATACAAAAGCTTTAGATTTATCCATGCAATACACCTCTAATTTTAATTTTTTTCCTCTAAAAAAACCATTTTCTTTATAAAAAAATAAAGTTTAATGTAATTATGAACAAAAATTTTTATTATTCTTAAATATTCGTTTAAACTAAAAAGTTGTAAAAGAAAAGAAACGTGTGTTTTTTATAATTTTTTATAATTTAATTTTAACATTTTACTTTTTTTATTCAACTCTTTCAAAGACAACAAACCTTTTTTAGGACCAATGCTTTTTATAACATTTTCAGAATTAATCAAAGCATACTTAACAGCTTCTAAAAGATTTTGTTTTTTATAAAGAATAGCAGCAAAAGTACTTCCAAAAGCATCTCCTGCTCCTGTTGTTTCTTTAACTTTAATCTTCCAAGGTTTAACTAAATATTTTTCATTAGTGCTTTTGCAAGAAACAAAAATATCATTACTTCCGTCAGTAACAACAACGATGTCAGTGTTTAAAGAATGAACAATATCTACAATTTTTTCTATAATTTTAAAAGAAACATTAGATTTTTTACCTTCACTT
>WIAN01000035.1 GCA_015519985.1 Candidatus Woesearchaeota archaeon
AAATTATTCTGATTTAAGTCATGATGAAAGGATTGAAAAGAAACATGAAGCTTTCCATACTAGTAGAATTTTTGATTGGAAAAAATTAATTAAAAATTATTTTGAAGCTCATAAAAAAGCTTTAGAAAAATAAAAAAAATTAATAAAAATAAAAAAAAAAAAGTTTTAAAATTCTTAAAATCTGTATATTGTTTGTGTTCTATCAGGACCTACTGAAATGATTCCGAATTCAAGATTTAAATGTCTTTCTAAAAATTTAACATAATTTTGTGCTTCTTTTGGAAGTTCATAAAAAGTTCTTGCATTTGAAATGTCTTCTTCCCAACCTTTTAAAGAAACATATACAGGTTCATAATGTTCTGCGAATAAAGGATTAAATTCACTAACAAAATTATTACCAATTCTGTATCCTATTGCTACTTTTATCTCTTCTAATCCTGAAAGTACATCTAATTTTGTTAAAGCTAAAGAATTAAATCCATTTAATCTTAAAGAATATTTTGCTAAAGGAATATCAAACCAGCCTGTTCTTCTAGGTCTTTTTGTTGTAGCTCCAAATTCATGACCTTTTTCTCTTAAATAATCTCCTAAATTATCATTTAGTTCTGTGACAAAAGGACCTTCTCCAACTCTTGTCATGTATGCTTTAAAAATTCCTATTATTGAAACTGGCTTGTTTAACAAACTTATTCCTGTTCCTGTTAAAACTCCTCCTACGGTTGTATTGCTAGAAGTTACATAAGGGTATGTTCCGTGTATAATGTCTAATAATGTTCCTTGTGCTCCTTCGAATAAGACTTTTTCTTCACCTATTATTTTTTCTAAAAGCAAAGAAGTGTCTTGTATTTTTCCGTTCAAAATATTAAAAGCATCCATTAATAAAGTATAAACATTTTCTAAACTGTATGTTCTTCCTTCTAAAAGTTTTAAATGTTCATTTACTTTTGAAATTTTTAAATTTAATATTCTTTTTATTTCTTCTTCAGATTTAATAGAATAATTTGGATTTAAAAAATCTCCAAATCTTAATGTTGATCTGGAAATAAGATCTTCATAAGCAGGTCCTATTCCTTTTCCTGTTGTTCCTATTGCTTTTTGATGTTTTATTCTGTCAAGTTCTTTATGCCAAGGCATTAATAAAGGTGCTTTATCACTCACAATTACATTAGGATTTATTCCTTTTTCATTTAAAGTTCCAAATTCTTTTATTAATTCTTCTAAACCAACTACTACTCCTGAACCTATTATGTTTAAAGCATTTTTATTTAAAACTCCTGATGGAAGTACATGCAATATTGTTTCTTCTCCGTTTGAAATAACTGTATGTCCTGCGTTTGCTCCTCCTTGAAATCTTACTACAACATTGTAATTGCCTTGATTGTAATTACCTTGATTTACTAAATAATCAACAATTTTTCCCTTTCCTTCATCACCAAATTGTGCTCCCAGAATTATAACATTATCTTCTATTCTTTACACCCCACACAAAAATATTAACTTTAAAATGACAATAAACTTTTGTTGTTTAAAGTATTTAAAATTTATTATTATAGAAATAGTATTTTTCAACAATTATTTTTGTCAATATTATTTTTTTACTTTTTTTCTACCTTTATTTTTTTGCTTTTCTTGTTCTCTTTGTTTTTTGTTACTTTTTTTTGTTTTGTTTTTCTTTTCTTTTTTTGTTTTTAAAATTATATTTGTTATAATTTATGAATCCTATGTTTGTTCTTGATAAATGATGTTCTAATAATAAAAATGGTTTTTCTATAATGTTTATTTCTTTTTTTATTTTTGTCTTTGCATTTTTAAATTCTTTTTTTACTTTTTTATTTATTTTTTCTTCTAATTTTTTTAGTTCTTTTTCTCTTCTTAATTCTTTAACAAAAATTATTAGTAATATTAAAACTATTATTCTTAATAGTCCTGAGGTTAAAAATATTGTTTGGAATGGATTGTTAAAATTGAAAGAATTGTTTATTATTGTTATTATTGTTGTGTTTTTTATCATACTATAATATTTTAAAAAGTTTGATGTTGTTAATCCTGCTAATATTATGCTTAATCCTACAAAAAAATTAAAGTAAGGCCTTACTATTGTTCTTTTTTTACTGCTAACTGCGTCTAAAAAATAGTTTAATCCTCCTAATAATAGCGCTGCGTTGAATACTCCTGAAAAAAATTCTATTATGTAAAGTAGATTTATATTCATTATAAATGCCCATAAGGATATTATTATGCTTTTGAAGAATGTTGATATTAACAATAACAATTTATTCCCATATTTGTCTGATATTTTTCCCCAGTAAGAATATGAAAGTACATTTCCTAGTATAAAAAATATTTTGAATAGTGTAAATTGAAAATAATTTACGTCTAAAATTTTTAATCTGTAAAAACTTATTGTTGTTGCAAATAAATACATTGAAAATATTAAAAAACTGTATATTAATGTGTATTTTACAAAGTTGCTTTTTTTTATTCTTTTTATAAATTGTATCAGTGTAAATTCTTCTTTTTTCTCTAACTCTTTTGTTTTTGGTACGTAGTATTGTTTTAATAAAAAGTATGTGTATATTCTTGCTATTATTGCTATTGAAAATAATACTATAAAACTTTTTACTCCAATACTTTTTTGTAAATAATTTAATAATGTTCCTGCTATTAACAATGATATTAATGATACTATGTTTATTACTTTATTCCTGTAAGCTATGTATGTTCCTTTTTCATGTTTTTTTAATACATCTCCTATTATGCTTATCCATGAAACTGCTATTACATTGCTTATAAAAAAGAATAGTGTTAATAGTAATATTAATGCTACTGCATTTTTTGTTAATAATCCTACTGTTAATATTATTGCTATTAATGTTGCTTGTGTTAATGCTGAATAATATAATGCTTTATGTCTTCCTAATGTTTTTATTATTTTGTATGTGAATAATTGTAATACACTGTTTAAAAATTGTGGTATGCTTATTATTAGTGAAACTGTTTGTGCAGAAAATCCTAATGCTACTGCAAATGCGTCAAAAAAGTTAGAAGAAAAATTTTGCATTATTGAAAATCCTACTCCTGTTAATACTGCTAATTTTTTTGTTTTTTCTTTTTTTTCTATTATAGAATTTGTTTTATTATTGTTTTTTATTTTTGCTTTTTTTTCTTCATCTATTTTTTTTACTGTATTTGTTCTTTTTGTTTCTTTATTTTCTTTTTTTGTTATTTTTTTTGTTTTTGCTGTGTTTGTTTTTTTGGCTGTTTTTTTTCTCATAAGTTTTTTTTAATTTTTTTTGTTTTATAATGTTTTTGTTTTTTTATTTTTTTTATTGTTCTTTTTTTCTGTTATTTTATTTTTTATTTTTTTAATTTTATTCTATATTCCATTTTGTTGTTATTATTGGTTTGTTGTCTTTTATTATTATTGTTCTTTCAAATTGTGATACTAAACCATTTTGCACTTCTATTAGAGGAGTATAATATTCTAAAACATTTTGTAATATTAAATCGTTTATTGCATATTCTGCTTTTTTTAACCCTATTTTTTCTGCTATTTGTCTTAAACTAAAAGGAAGAAGATTATATTCTTTGTATATTGTTTTTAAAACATTTTTTGAAATTATGTTCCTTACAGGTTTATAATTTTTTATTCTAAAAACTTCTGGTTCTGAATAATTTTTTATTTTTCCAAAACCGTTTGTTGTGAAAGGTTCTATTGCAAAGTGCATTTTATCCTCAAATTTTTCTTCAAAATTTGTATTTACATTTGGTATGCTTGGATCAGTATGTATTTTATATCTTCCTAAACCGTGTCCTGACAAATTGCTTATTGGTTTTAAATTGTAAGAGTGTATTGTTTCTTCTATTTTTTTTGAAACTTCACTTATTTTTTCTCCTACTTTTACTTTTTTTATTGCTTCTTCTAATGCTTTCATTCCTGCTTCTAATAATTTTTTATTTTCATTTGTTAAATCTACTGTTAGTGCATTGTCTGCTATTACTCCGTCTATATGTGCTCCTACATCTAATTTTACTATTCCTTTTAATGTTCTTTCATCATTATATTTTGCTGTGTCGTGCGCTGCTATTTCATTCATAGATATTTGTGCAGGAAAAGCAGGTTTTGCTCCTTTTTGTATTATATAATTTTCTACTTCTTTTATTATTGTAATAATTTTTTCTTCTTTTTTTATTAATTTTTTTCCATACATTAATGCTTTTGATGCTATTATTCCTGCTTCTATTGCTTTTTCATAATAACTTTCGAAATCTTTAGAATCCATTTTTAATCAAAATTAAATTTATTATTAATCATTTAATCATTATTCGTTAATATATTTTTATATTTTTGTTAAGTATTAATTATTCAAATATTAAGTATTTTTATTAATAATTCTATTATTTCTTCTATTGTTAATTTTTTTTCTTCTCTTGTTTTTAAATTTTTTATTGTATATTTTTTATTTTCTATTTCTTCTTCTCCTATTAATATTATAAAGTCATAATTGTTTTGTATAGAATATTTTAAATTTTTGTTTAATGTTCTTTCATTCAAATCTATGTCTGTTATTATTTTTTCATTCCTTAATATTTTTGTTATTTCATATGCTTCTTTAAAATATTCTTTTTTTAATGGAATTACGTATACTTTTATTTTTTCTTTTAAATTTAATTTTACTTCTGATTCTATTATTGCATCTACTCCGAAGCTTATTCCTACTGCTTCTATGTCGTCTTTTCTCCATTGTGTTATTATTTTTTTATATCTTCCTCCTGCTGCTATTGCACTTTTAAAATTATTGTTTTTTAAAAATACTTCAAATATTATTCCAGAATAATAGTTTAACCCTCTTGCTAATGTCGGGTTGAATGTTAAATTTAAATTGTAAGAGAATAATTCTTCTAATTCTTTTATTGACTTTTCTAATGTTTCTATAACATTATTGTTTTTTATATTTTTTATATCTACTATTTTTTTTATTTTTCTATTCAAATCTTTTACTTTTACATTTTTTAATTCGTTTATTATTTTAAACAATAATTCTATATTTTTTTCTTCTAATTTTTTTTGTTTTAATTCTTCTTTTACTTTTTCTTCTCCTACTTTTTCTAATTTGTCTAATGATAATAGTATGCTTTCTATTTTTTCTTTTTTAAAATTTGATAATAATATTATTGATTCTAAAAAGTATCTGTGATTTACTTCTATTTTTACATTTATGTTTAATTCTTCAAATATTTCTTTTGCTATTGTTAATAATTCTACTTCTCCTTTTATTGTTTTTACTCCTGCTATGTCTATGTCTGCTTGTGTGAATTCTCTTAATCTTCCTTTTTTTATAGGGCCGTTTCTAAATACATTTCCAAAAGTGTATCTTTTGTATGGCAGTTGTAATTCTGGGTGCATTCCTAAAAATCTTGAGAATGGAACTGTATGATCATATCTTAATGCTAATTTTCTTTCTGCTCTGTCTTTTAATGTGAATAGTTCTTTTAATATTTCTTCTCCTCCTGAAAATTTTGATGTTAATATATTTTCATATTCTAATATTGGTGTTTCTAAATATTTAAAATTGTAAATTTCAAATTTTTGTTTTAAAAAATTTATTAGTTTTATTTTTTTTTCTGCTTTTTTATCATACAAGTCTCTTGTTCCTTTTACATTTTGTAATTCCATTTTTATCTTTTATTTTTTTGTTTTGTTTTTTTAAAATGTTTTTTTATTTAAAAAAGTTATTGAAAAATAGTTGAAAATAAAAGAATAATTAAAGAATAATATTGAAGGGCCGCTACCGGGAGTTGAACCCGGCCCTGGGGTTCCACAGACCCCCATGCTACCGATACACCATAGCGGCCATAAAAACAAACTGTTTTTTTGGTTTTTTGTTGCTTTTAAAAAATTTATGTTTTTTTCCAAAACTTTTAAAAAGAGTAATAATAGCCAATTTTTTTATAACATTTTATTTTGTTAAAATTGATTAAAAAAGTAAAGATGAGGTATTTAATATGGCTATAAAGATTGTTATTGGACATAAAGGAAAGTCAAAAACTGTAGAGTTTGATGTTAAACCTTTATTAGGTAAAAAGATTGGAGATACTTTTAAAGGAGAACTAATTGATATGCCTGGTTATGAATTTGAAATTACTGGTGGAAGTGACAATGCTGGTTTTGCTATGAGAAAAGATGTTGAAGGAAGCAGTAGAAAAAAAATTTTAGCTGTTAAAGGTGTTGGTTTAAGAAAAAAAGCTAAAGGTTTAAAACAAAGAAAGACTGTTGCTGGAAATACTATTTATCAAGGAACTGCTGCTATTAATGTTAAAGTTTTGAAAGAAGGTAAAACTCCTTTATTTGAAGAGCCAAAAGAGGAGAGTAAAGAGAGTAATGAAAATAAAGATGAAAGTAGTGGAAATGAAAATAGTGAAGAAAAAGTTGAAGTTGCAGCTCAATAAAACTTTTAATTTTATATTTTCTTTTTTTACATTTTCTTTTATTTATGTTTTTTTTGTTCCTGTTTTTTCTCTTTTTGTTTTATTATTTTATTCCTTGTTGTTTTTTTTATTCTTTTAAACAATAAATTTTTAAATAGCTTTGTTTTCTTTTTTTTTATGACAAATAAAAAGGAAGTTAAAAAAAGTAAAAGTGTTAAAGGTAAAAAAACTGTTAAAAAGAATGAGAAAAAAACTGAAATAGCAAAAGATTTTACTGGTAATGTTGATAAAGATTATTTGTATCCTAGTGTTAATATTGGTTTAGTTGGACATGTTGATCATGGTAAAACTACTTTAACTCAAAGGTTGTCTGGAAAATGGACTGATACTCATTCTGAAGAGTTAAAAAGAGGTATTACTATTAGATTAGGTTATGCTGATGTTACTTTTTATAAAATTCCTGGAAAGGAAGGTTTTGAGGCTTATACTACTGAACCTGAAACTGATGGTAAAAAAAATACTGTTTTAAGAAAAGTTTCTTTTGTTGATGCTCCTGGACATGAAAGTTTAATGGCTACTATGCTTGCTGGAGCTGCTCTTATGGATGGTGCTTTGCTTTTGATTGCTGCTAATGAAAAATGTCCTCAACCTCAAACTAGAGAACATTTGATGGCTTTAGAAATTATTGGTATTAAAAATGTTATTGTTGTTCAAAATAAGATTGATTTAGTAAGTAAAGAAAGAGCTTTAGAAAATTATAAAGAGATTAAAGAATTTTTAAAAGGCACTAGTTATGAAAATGCTCCTATTATTCCTATTAGTGCTCAGCAAGGTATTAATATTAATGCTTTAATTTATGCTATTGAAAAGTACATTCCTACTCCTAAAAGGGATTTGAATAAAGATCCTTTGATGTATGTTGCTAGAAGTTTTGATATTAATAAACCTGGAACTAAAATTAAAGATTTGAAAGGAGGTATTTTAGGAGGTACTGTTGTTCAAGGAGAATTTAAATTGAATGATGTTATTGAAATTGTTCCTGGTAGAAAAGTTTCTGAGAAAGGTAAAACTTTTTGGAAGCCTTTACAAACTACTATTAAAGCTTTAAAAGCAGGAGATGTTGAAGTTGAAAAAATAATTCCTGGTGGTAGTGTTGGTGTTATGACTAGTTTAGATCCTAGTATTGTTAGAAGTGACTATTTAGCAGGTAGTGTTGTTGGTTTGCCTGGGAAAGTTCCTCCTACTCATTACAATTTAAAGTTAAAAGTTACTCTTTTAGAAAGAGTTGTTGGTAGTAAAGAAGATTTAGTTGTTGAACCTATTAAAGAAAGAGAACCTTTAGTTTTGAATGTTAATAGTGCTACTACTGTAGGTTTAGTTAATAAAATTTCAAAAGACAATATTGAAGTTGTTTTAAAATTGCCTGTTGCTGCTTATAAAGATAGTAAAGTTACTATTAGTAGAAGGTTTAAAGATAGGTGGAGATTAATAGGTTATGGTATTATTCAATAATTATGTTTGATATTTAAGTGATTTTTTATGCATGTTGGAATCATTATGGATGGTAATAGAAGGTATGCTTCTAAAATTAATAAAGATAAAAAAGAAGGCCATTCTTATGGTTTAGAAGCTTTAAAAAAATTGTTTGAAAATCTTAAAGATGATGATTTAGGAATTAAAACTTTGTCTTTTTATACTTTTTCTAAAGAAAATTTTTCTAGAAGTAGTGAAGAAAAAGAGTATTTGTTTAATCTTTTAGAAAAAAATATTGAGAGTATTGAAAAAAATATTAAAGAATTAGAAAAAAAACATTCTGAAATGAATAGAAAAGTTAATGTGAATGTTATTGGTGATTTGTCTTTATTTCCTAAAAAGTTAGTTGATAAGATTAAAAAGTTGTTAGAAAAAAATGTTAGTAATGCGTATTATAATGTTAATTTTCTTTTTGGTTATTCTGGACAATATGAAATTGTTAATGCTGTTAAGAAAGTTGTTGAAAAGTCTTTAAATGAAAATTTTGATTATAAAAATTTAGATGAAAAGTCTTTTAGAAATTTTTTATGGCTTGGAAAGTTTGAACCTGTAAATATTATTATTAGAACAGGAACTGATGATAGAAAAAGATTGTCAGGTTTTATGTTGTATGACAGTTCTTATGCAGAATTTTATTTTTTAAAAAAATTTTGGCCTGAATTTACTTTTGAAGATTTAAAAAATATAATTTTAGATTATAAGAATAAAAGAGTTAAAAATTTTGGAAAATAATTTTTATTTTACAAACAATTTGTGTTTTTCATTTCCTTCTAATTCCGATATTATTCTTTTTGCTATTGCTTTTTTTAAATCTGGAAGGTGTTCTATTTTTTCATACATTTCTTCAAAACTTTCAAATGGTTTTTCTTCTCTTTTTTCTATTATTTCCCACATTACTTTTTTTCCTATTCCTGGAATTAATTCTATACTATGCATCCTCATACTTAAAGGTCCTGCTTTGTTAAAAAAATCTACAAATCTCTCTTCATTTTCTTCTATTATATTTGTAATCGCATGTTCTAATTCTGCTTTTGCTGTAGAAGTTAATTTGTTAAAAAATAATCTTCCTATTATTGCTTCTATTTTTGGCCTTTCTTCTCTTCCTATATATACTTTTTCTCCTATTTTTAAAACTACGTCTTTTTTAGGTGATAATTCTAATAGTGTAAAATGTTCTGTTCCTATTGCTTGTGCTACTGGTTTTCTTTTAAAACTAGGAATTCTTGATAAAGGATAACCATTAGGAAGAAAATCTAATATTATAGCATATTCTTCTCTTGGAGTTTGTTTTTTGAATCTTTTGAAATTTTTTTTGAACATAAATTATCACCTTTACTTTATATAGTGTTTTTATTATATAAATTTAACTAAAAAAACATTTAATAAAAAAAAAAAAATGTTTGTTTTAAGAAAAAGTTTATTTGTATTTTTTTATAGTGTCTAAAATTTTATCTCTGTTTTCTTTATTTATTGTTATTGAGAATTGTTGCATTACAACTTTAAAATCTTCTAAATCTGTAGGTAAAAATGTTACTAATACATCAATATGTTCTTTTTTTAATCTTGGAACATTCAAACCTTCTAATTCTTTTCTTAAAGCATCTTCATCTTTTTTTGAAAGTTTAACAAATACTTTTAAAAAATCTTCTAGTCTTGAAGCTCTAAAGTTTAGTTCTCCATCTCTTTTTTTTATTTTTGACAATAAACTTTTAACTTCTCCTAAACTTAAAGAACTTTCTTCTAAAATTTCAACTTTTGACATGAATAACACCTAAAAAAATGATTAGTTAATAATAATTTTATTCAACTTTTTTTAAATGAACAGGATGTACTAAAACAATTTTTTCTTTATTAAAATCTTTAACTTTAACTTTATATACAGAACCTTGTTTTCCTAAAATTACACCTGATTTTCCTATAAATCTTCTGTATGGCATTCCACTATGATAATTTGGAGAAACTGAAATTAAAACTTTATCTCCTTCATTAAATTTTTGTAAAAAAGCTCTAATACTAATTTTAGATTTTAATCTATGCTTTAAACTAAAAATTCCTCTTGTTTTTCTCCTTGCAGTACCTATTCTTTTAACCATAAACACAAAGGAAAAAACATTCATTTATAAAAGTTTCTATAAAAAGAATGTTTTAAAACTTTACATCAACATGTTCTCCTATATGGTTTAGAAAGCTATCAACATTTTTTTCTACTTTTACTTCTCTTAATAATTGTATTTCTTCATTCCTAAATATTTTTTCCATTTCTTTCAATTCTCTTTCTATTTCATCTCTTATTCTTTCTATTTTTAATACTATTTCATTTAAAGAAGAAACAGGATTTATTAATGATTGTAATTTTCTAGCTGCTTGTTCTTTTTCTTCTTCATTTAGATTGTGTAAAGTTCCTAAAACGAGGTTTATTTCTGATGCTGCTTGTTTTAACACTTTTTCTATTGAAACACTCATTTCTTCTGCTTCTTTTATTTTTTCTTTTATATTTTCATCTAATTCTGCTAATTTTTTCAAATCTTTTTTTACTTTTCTATGTAAATCATTTAATTTTTTTGAAAGAGCACTTAATTTTCCAGAAGATAATTTTCTAAATCTTGATCTGAATAATGCTCTAGTTTCATCATCACTGAATTTTTCTAATTTTGAAAAAGAAATTACTTCTGACATTAATCTTGTTGCATTTTCATATTCTGTTTGGAAGTCTTTAACTAATTTTGTTGCTCTACTAATTCCTTCTTGTTCTAAAGCTCTTAATTTTCTTGATAAAACATTTAATGCTCCTGCATCTACTTTATCCCAAACTCTTGGATTAGAAAAATATTTTATCAAAGTTTCTAATTTTGAAAGTATGTCTTTTAATACAGAAATGTCTTTTCCTTCTATTAAGTCTAAATCCATCATATTTTTTAAAGTTTCTTTTTCTAATTTTTTTAAACCTAATTCTCTTCTAGTATTATTTATATTTGAAGCTACATTCTTACTGACATCTGCTATTCCAGAACCCATTTTTGAAACTCCATAAGTAGAAACATGTCCAAACATGTTAAATATTCCTAATGCTAATTTTATTATATAAACATACATTAATATTTCTAATATGTCTGCATAAAAAGTGATTATTGAAGAATTATCTGAATTTAAAGACGAAGTAGAACTGTAAAAAAATCCTATTGCAAAATTTAACAAGATTACAGTTAATAAAGAAAAAATTACTTCTAAAAAGTGTTCTGCTTTACTATCATTTCCTAAACTTACTTTTAAACTCCTCTCCATCCAAAAGAATAAAATTATAAACAAAACAGGCAGAGAAGCAAAAATCCACCACATCATAGTACCTAATAATTCTGCAAGTTTTAATGCTAATTCGTTAGGTAAGCCCACAGTTAATAATGAAGAAAATATTAATGCTGCAAGAGCAAAAGAAAATTTTGATTTTGGTTTATTATTAAAATTTATATTAATAACAGCCAATAAAATAAAAAAAACGATGAAAGCTAACATTATTTTTATTTGATATGCTTGAGGCATTGATCTGAAAAAACTAGAAGTGAAATCTGAAACTTGTTGGAATAATCTTGCATTAACATTTATAGAAGTGAATATTAATGATAAAAACATTATTGTTGAAAAAAATATTTTTTTCTTTTCCATAAAAACATTTTAAGAATATTTTATTTATAAATGTTACTTTTTTTAATTGTTTTTTTCATCTTTAATAAAGATTTTTGTTATAAAATCAAA
>WIAN01000036.1 GCA_015519985.1 Candidatus Woesearchaeota archaeon
AAAAATAAGAGAAGTTGTAGAGTTGCCTTTAAAACAACCAGAATTGTTTAAAAAAGTAGGAATACAACCTCCTAAAGGAATTTTATTGTATGGTCCTCCAGGAACAGGAAAAACTTTATTAGCTAAAGCTGTTGCAAGCCAAACAAATTCTACTTTTATAGAAATTGTAGGTTCTGAATTAGTACAAAAGTTTATTGGTGAAGGAGCAAAACTTGTTAAAGAAATATTCCAATTAGCAAGAGAAAAAGCACCAAGCATAGTATTTATTGATGAGATTGACAGTTTAGCAGCTAAAAGAATAGAAATGGGTACTAGTGGAGAAAGAGAAGTTCAAAGGACTTTTATGCAATTATTAGCAGAAATAGATGGTTTTAACAATTTAGGAAATGTAAAAATAATAGCCGCAACGAATAGAAAAGATATATTAGACCCTGCAATTTTAAGACCTGGAAGGTTAGAAAGACAATTAGAAATAAAAAATCCAGATTTAGAAGGAGTAAAAGAAATATTAAAAATACATACTAAAAAAATGAATTTGGATAAAAAAATTAAATTAGAAGAATTAGCAGAAAAAATGAAAGGATTTTCAGGAGCAGAAATAAAAGCAGTAGTAACAGAAGCAGGATACAATGCAATAAGGAACAAAAGAAGCAAAGTAATAAAAGAAGATTTTGAAGAAGCAATAAAAAAACTACATAAAAAAGAAGAAGAAAAAATAACAATGTTCGGATAAAATTTTTTTTAAAATGTTTTTAAATTTTTTTAATGTCTGAAAAACCAACCCCTAAATCTATTCCATAAATTTACAAAAAAATTTTGAGATTCTTCTTTACTATTTTCTTGAATTGTTTGTGTTTCTTCCACATTTAAATTACCGTTTAAACGTCCATTTCTAAAATTTTTTTTCGCATTCTTATTTCTAAACCCTTGTCTTTTTTGAACAGTAGAATTTTCGTTCATTCCAGGTTCCATGTCACTTGATATTATTGAATAAAAATATTCTTCACTAATATATTGAGGTTTATATTCTTCCCCATACTTTTCAAGAGAACTTGTAAAAGCTCTTAAATGATTTCTTGAACCTCTCTCTAAATTTCCATAAACTAATTTTATATCTTGATTATCTGTTAATTCTATTCTTTCTTTCAAATCTTTTATATCTAAATCTTCAATTGTAGCACCTACTTTCAAAGCTGCTATTAAAGACTCAGAACCTTGTTCTATAAGTTGATCATACAATCTTTGCAATTCTTCATTTTTAAACACTCCTCTTTCATCAGAAACCACAGGGTCTTCAATATCATACTTTTCTAACAACGCTTTAACTGCTGATGTATGAGAACTTTCACTTTTAGCTATATTTGAAAATATTTGTTCTCCATAAAGATCGTAAAAAGCCAAATAAACATCTCTAGCTAACTTTTCTTCTTCTCTCATAAAAATTAAACCATCAATTTCATTTTGATCTAAATCTTCATAAGGATAATTCTCTACTGATATTTGATGTTCATACCTACTATCATTATACATTCCATAATTTCTAAATTCTTCACTTCTACCATACATTCCGTACGCATTTGCACTTGCTAAAAAAGACAGTACAAATACAAAAGTTAAAAACAAACTCATAATTTTTTTTCCATCTACCATTTTTATTTACCTCCAAAAAAAAGTTATTGTTAACTTTTCTAAAACATTATAATATTAAAAGAATGAAACTATACATAAATTTTTTTGAAACTAAGTTTATTTTTTTTGAAACTATTAAAAAAGTTTAAATATAACAAAAATATTTTTAAATTCATGAAAGAAAATAGAAAAATAATAGCGGCAATAGGTTTAATAATCTCCTTTGCGTTCTTACTTTTTTCAATAAGCTTATATTATAATTATCAACATGACATAAAACAAAAAGAAAGATTAAACCCAGATTTGATAGAAAATATGACTACACAAGAAATAATAAAAATAATAGAAGAAAAAAGAGCTAACGAAAACAATTTTTACTGCTTTTATCTACTTCCATTTATAGGATTTACAGGAATAATAATAGGAACAATAACATATTATATGATGTCAGAAAAAATTGACAAACAAGAAAAAACCTTAAAAAACAATACTAAAATAATATTAAACTTTTTAACAAGAGAAGAAAAAAAAGTAATAGAAAAATTGTTAGAAAACGATGGAAAAATACCACAATACGAATTGTCACACCTTCCAAATCTAAACAAAGTAAAAACTCATAGAATACTAGAAAATTTAAAAGAAAAAGGAATAATAAAAAAAGAAAGAATAGGAAAAATAAACAAAATAATATTAAACGAAGAATTATACAAAATATTAAAATAAAATTTCATTACACTTTCAATAAAATATTAGAAAGTTTTTTATACTTATAAAACTTAAATCTAAAATATAGAAGAAAAGAAAATTGTTTTACAGCTACTTCTACTAAGGAAAAAAACAATAAAATATTGTTAGAGGTGATATTTTTGAAAAAAACAATTTTTTTAACAATACTATTAATAGGAATAATTGTGTTTTCAATAACAGTAAATTCTTTTTCATTTGCAGATTTGTTCAAAATAAAAAAAGTAAATGCAAACATAACAAACAATACGAACAACACTACTGAAAAAAACACAGATAAAACAATACAGATACAAACAGAAAATATACAACAAAACAAAACAATAACACTCACTACTACAATAACAAACAAAGAAATTTCAAAAAATCTTTTAGACATTCCACTAGTAAAATTAAACAACTATGAAGGATTTTTATATTTTAAAGATTCAGATATAAAATCAACTTTAAAATTTAGAAAAGAAGGTTCAAAATATATAGTACTAATAAAACCAATTGCAAGTTTATTCACTGCTTCTGTAAGTACTGATTGGGATTTTAAAGAAGAACTAACAATAAATAATATAAGACAAAAATATGATTTTAAAATGTTGAACTCTTTAAAAATATATTTTGACAATTTTAATGATGCATGGATTTTTTATTCAAAACTACTAGATATGAAAACTCCAACTTCAAGAAATTTTGGAAGAGCATCTTCAATAATATTCTCAACAAACGATTGTACTTCAACCAAAACAAACAACCCAAGACCTTACGACAGGTACTATGACTGTAACATACACATGAATTCAAACACAGAACTATTAGAATTACAAATAAAATAAAAAAAACTTTTTTTTAATTTTTTTTATTTAAAACCATAAATTTTTTTATATTTTTCTTCTAAATAATCTAATAAATCTTTACTATTAAGCTTTTTCTTAGTAGCTTTATAAATAATTTCTTCTGCATTATACAACCTTCCATATTTATGAATGTTATTTTTCAACCAAACTCTAATTTTTTCAAAATTTAAATTTTTAATATTTTCATCAACATTCATTTTTTTCTGTAAATATTTATAGATAGTAGCAGCATACATAGTACCTATAACATAAGTAGGAAAATAACCAAAACTACCCATAGACCAATGAACATCTTGCAAAACACCTAAAGAATCTTTTTTTACCTTAACACCTAAATATTCTTCATACTTTTCATTCCACCTTTTAGGAAGATCTTTAACTTTTAACTTACCTTCAAACAATTCCAATTCTAACTCAAACCTTATAATTACATGGAAAGGATAAGTAACTTCGTCAGCTTTAATTCTAATAAAACCAGGTTCAACAATATTAATAAACTCATACCATTCTTTTTTTGAAAAATCAAAATTGAATTTTTTCTTAAAAAATTTAAAATAAGAATCCCAAAAATATTTGTTTAAAGAAACATGATTCTCCCAAAAACGACTTTGACTTTCATGCAAACCTAAACTAGGACTGTCAAACAAAATACCTTTCAACTTTCTATCAAATTGCAATTCAAAAAGAGCATGACCAGATTCATGAACAGTAGCAGAAAAACTAAACATAGGATGTTTTTTAAAAGCAGTAGTTATTCTAACATCATCCTCACTAATAGTAGTAGTGAAAGGATGAACACTTTCTTTCAAAATCCACCTGTCTTTATT
>WIAN01000037.1 GCA_015519985.1 Candidatus Woesearchaeota archaeon
ACCATAAGATAACATTTCTTCTAAATATTCTCTACCAACAGAATTACGATCTGAAAGCATTAAATTAAACAAAACAGCAGAATTAGCTATAGAAAATTCTCCTTTTTCAATTTGTCTATACAAATCAAAAATACTATTGACAAAATTTTCTCTAACATTTTGTTCTGGAATAATAATCTTTTTTTCTCTCATAAAAAAAGGTAAAAAGAATTGTTTTAAAAAAATTTTGTTTTTATAACCACTATAAAATAAAAACTATTGTAATTTAACAACAGATAATTCTAAAATATCATCATTAGGATTAAAAGTTACTGTAATCATTCTTGAAGGTTCTTGTATTACAATAGTATTCTCAGGATCTTCTATAGAAACTGCATTAACATTATAACCTTTACTTCTAAAAGCATTAGCAATATTAGAAGCATCATCATCAGTTAATTTTCTTTCAGACTGATATTTTAAATAAGTCAAAGTATCTGTTTGTTCTCCAAAAGAAATTAAATGTAAAGTACCAACAACACTTTCTAAAATATTTTTAAATTCTTTATCGTATTTTTCAGCATCACCAAAAGGAACAACATCTTGATAATTACTGCTTTCACCATTACTATTATCATTTCCGTTATATTCATTATCAATTCCTTCATTACTATTTTTTTCAACATATTGTTCTAAATTTACAAGAGTATACTTTTCACCATTAATATTTTGAACAATAACATTTAAAGTCAAATCGTCATATTCTTTATCGCTGTTTTTTTCATATTCAACAGAATAAAATTTGTCAATTACAAAATTTCCAAAACCAAAAGAAGAAGTAGATTCAGAAACTTTCTCATAACCACACTTTTCAATTTTATCTAAAAAATACTTTTTAGCATTACTAAAATCATCTCCTTTAACATAGTAAAGCAAAGAAACAGAAAAACCATAATCATCAGATTCACTATGATAAAAACCTCTAACATAATTTTCTGGCTTACCAATACAACTAATATCTTTTCCAGAAACTTCTTTAAAATTCAAAAAACCATAAGGAGTTAAAAAACCATTAGCAGAATTGTCAATAGGCATAACAGGAAACTTACTGCATGAAGAAACAAAAAAAACAACAACAATCAAAAGTAACATTAAAAAATATTCTTTCTTCATAAAAAACCACCTCAAAAAAGCAGTTATAAAAAAAATAATTTTATTAATATTATATTGTTTTCAAAATTTATAAAATTTTACAATTTTTTAGCTAAAAAACTAAAAAAAACAACATATAAATTATATAGTAAAAATTAAATTGTAAAATAAAAAACTAAAAATATGTTTTATGAAATATTAGGCATAAGTGCAATAACACTAAACTCATTTTTAAAAAAAGATTACGATTTAAAAGAAAAAATTGCAGAATTAATATTCAACGGAGCTATGTATGCAGGTTTATACTCTTTTTTTCATTACAATCAAAATTCTAATGAACTTTTAGCAGAAACATACGATTTTTTAGTACCAACGTTATTTTCATTAGCAACAATAACAGATTTTCTAAAAAGAAAAGAAAAAAAATTATATGAAACTTTAGAAGACAAAATATAACAACAATAAATTTAAATAAAAAATAAAAATTCTAAAATTATGTTATTTTCAGTAACAGAATTATCATCTTACGATTATTGTAAAAGAAAATTCTATTTACAAAAAAGATATAATTTAAAAGAACCAATAAAACCAGCATTAATATTAGGAACAATAAAACATTCTACATTCGAAGAATTTACAAAAAAAGAAAAAAACATAATAAAAAAATTAGAAGAAAAAAATTACGATTTAGAAAGTTTAAAATATTTTTTTTATGAAGAATATTTAAAAATATTAAAAAACAACATTATAAAAAATAAAGAAAAATTATTTGATTTTAACATATCAATAGAAGAAGCTTATGAAAAAAGTAAAAAAATATTTTTAGCAGACAGCAATCTAAGAGCAAAAATATTTTACAATACAAAAAAAACATTAGAAGAAAAAAAAGAAAAAACAACAATAGAAGAAATATACAATAATTTAAACCCAAAAATAATTTCAGAAAAGAAAATAATATTAGAAAAATACAACTTGAAAGGAATAATAGACAGAATACTATTAGAAGAAAAAGAAGACAAAAAAATAATAAGAGTATACGAATTCAAATCAGGAAAAGCACCAAAAAACGATGTTTGGAATTCTCACAAAATACAAGTATACTCTTATCTAACATTATTAAAAGAAACAACAAAAGAAACAATAATAAAAGAAGGAATAATAAATTATATAGATGAAAATAAAGAATTTACAATAAAATACAATCCATTCATAAAAATAGAAGTATTAAAAAAAATAGAAGAACTAAAAGAATTATTAGAAGGAAAAATTCCAGAAAAAACAACTAACAAAAATAAATGTGCATTGTGCGGTTTAAAAAAAATCTGTTATGATGAAAAAAAACTAAAAGAATTAGAAGAAAAATATAAAAATTAAACTATTTTTGTCCATCTAACAATGCTCTGTATCTGTTTATTTCTTCCGCTCTATATTTTTCCTCTTCAATACTATATGCTTCTACAAAAGCCACATAATCTCTTATATAATCTCTAATTGTTTCTCCTAGTTTATGTATGCGTATTCCCATGTTTTCAGGATCTAAATTTTTTGATAAAAGAAATTCTCTTATGGCGAATCCTACAGGTAGTTCTTCTAACTCTTTTAATGATTTGATACTTTCTCTTCTTACAGCTGAGACCTCGTTCTGTTCTCTTTCATAACTATCTAAAGATCCATAAACACTTAATATTATTTCGAGCCGGTCTTCATCAGACCCTAAAACCTCGTCAGGACTTTTTCCTGAGCTTTGACAATAATCTGCAATTGTATGAATGTAGTTTTCCATTCTTTTCAGGGCTTCTTCTACCTTTTTTTCCATCTTTATAATATTCATCTGTTCTTCAAGTGGTTTTCTTCTAAGTGCAAGTTCAACTATAAATTCTAAAGCAGTCCCTTTTCTTCCAAGAATTCTTTCAATTCTTGACTGAGCAAAAGGTGATTGAATAAATTCATCATATTGCTCTTTTAAAGTATAAAATCCATCAGCTATAATACCATTAAAAAACATCGCTAAATATTTTGAAGAGTCATATTCTAATTTATCTCCAACAGATTTCATTGTTCGAAGAAAGATTTCATTGTTCCTCCTACTCTCATATCTTCTCAATGCATCTCTTACTTTTTGAATGAATGTTTTTTCTGAAGAAACATTAAATACTTCTGCAAGCAGTTCTAAAAGATTTCCCTCATTCACAAGAATCACCTTTTTATAAAACTTTTATTTTTAGTTATTTTAAAACTTTATAAATTTTTTGTTTAGTCACTACTTTTTAGTTTATACTCTTTTTTACGCATTCTTTTTTTTTTGAATAAATTGAAAATCAAAAACAATAATATTTAAAAATATAAAACTTTATAAACTAGTTTAAACTCTTTAATAGTAAGAATAAACAAATTTTTATGTTTAACAATATTTTGGGGGTTTTTTAATATGAGCGAAACAAAAACTGGAAAAGCACTTTTAGATCAAAAAGTAGTAAGTAAATCAGGAAAGATGTTTGGAAAAGTAGCAGATGTAATATTTGAAGCTAAAAGCGGAGAATTAATACATTTAGTATTAAAAGAACCAACAAGTTATGCTAAAAAATTAGATTTAGAAAGAGATGCTCAAGGAAGATTATTATTGCCATTTTCAGCAGTAGTAGCAATGGAAGATTTAGTTGTTGTAAGTGAAGAAGACATAATATAAAGGTGGTTTTGTGAATAAAAATGCTTTGTATGCAATAATAATAGTATTATTGATAGCTTTAGTTGTTTCTTTGAACTATATTTTTATTTTGAACTATAAAATGAATTTGAATGAAAAAACACAAAAAGAATTACAGCAAAAAACAGCAGAAGCATATCAAGCAGGAATACAATCGGCAGTAATACAAATATTACAACAAGCATCAACCTGCAAACCAGTACCTTTAACAGCACAAAATACTACTTTAAATTTAATCCCGGTAGAATGTTTGCAACAACAACAGCAACAAAACAATCAATAAAAAAACTTTTTAAAAAATTTTGAATTCTTTAATATTCTTTTCTTTACATTAGTTTTTTTACCATTTATTTTCTAAATTATAGAAATATTTATAAAAATATGTTGTATTCTATACACTATATTTTGAAGTGGTATTATGGCTTTAAAAGAAATAATCGAAAAAGAAGCAGTTATTATTGAATATTATGACGAATTATATTTTAAAATACACACAACAATACCAAAAATATATTATTTTAAAAGAGGAATAAGATATTCTCCTTTTGACAAAGAAAAAACACCAATAAATTTCAAAAACAATTTATTTTCAAAAAACAAAAAAGAAGGATATTTACCTATAAAAGGAAACTTTTACATTTACAATTTAAAAAAAGGACATTCTTTTAAAGAAATATTTAAACTATTATGGAATGATTATTCTCCTTTAAACAGACATTATTTTCCTGAAAACTATTTCATAATAAATTTAAACCCAGAATATTATAGAAGAAAAAAAGAAAAAAATCAAAATCTTTCAAAAAATTAACCTCAAAATATTTAAGAGAAGATGAAAGTTTAGAAGAAATTTTAAACAAAACACTAAAATTTTTCGATTATAAAAGAAAATTAAAAAACAAAATAAAAAACAAAAAAGTAAATGAAGAATTATTCTATTTAACTTTAAAATATTCTTCCAGAGAATTCTTTAACACAATAATACTCTTTTTATCTGCATATCCAAACAGCAGTTATGAAGAAGCACTAACACAACTAATAACTGAAATATACAAACATGGACTAGAACCAATAGGATACATAGGAACATCAATAAACGAAATAAAAGAACTTTTTAACGACAACAATATTTTCATGGGAAAAGTAATAGAATAACAATAAAAAACATTATTCTCCTTCTCTAGTTAAAAAAGCAAGAAAAGCTTCTAATTGTAAAAATTCATCACTACCTTCAACAATTCTAAACTCTGTTTCTGCAAGTTTATCAATAAAAAGCATTCTCTTTTTACTATCAATATTCAAATTTAAAAGCTCCTTTTGTATTTGTCTAACAATATCAAAACCAGACAAACCATAATCTAACATGATCTTTAACAATTTTTCTCTAGCATTAATAAAATCTCCTTTCAAAGCAGTAAGCAAAGTTTCCTTCAACTCTTTAGGTTTAGCAACAGCAGCAATCTGATAAATCAATTCTGAAGTAATATTCTTTTGAACAGCAGCACTACTCTGCAAAATATTCTCTATCTTTCTAGCATCACCTTGAGAAATCTCAATCAAAGCATTAACAGCTTCATCATCAATAGAAAGACCTTCATTTTTAACAATCTTATCAATCAACAATTTAACTTCTTCATTAGACAAAGGTTTAAATCTAAAAATAGCACATCTACTTTGAATAGGTTCAATAATTTTAGAAGAATAATTACAAGCCAAAATAAACCTGCAAGTATTAGTAAATTGTTCCATAGTCCTTCTTAAAGCTTGTTGAGCTTCTCTAGTCAAAGCATCAGCTTCATCCAAATAAATAATTTTAAAAGGAACACTACCAATAGG
>WIAN01000038.1 GCA_015519985.1 Candidatus Woesearchaeota archaeon
CCTGAAGTTCCATTCAACAACAAATTAGGAATTTTAGAAGGTAAAACTTTAGGTTCTTTAGTAGAATCATCAAAGTTAGGTTGAAAATCAACAGTATTTTTATCAATATCAGAAAGCATTAACATTCCTGCTTTGCTCAATTTTGCTTCTGTATAACGCATAGCAGCAGGAGCATCACCATCAACAGAACCAAAATTACCTTGTCCTAAAACTAAAGGATATCTTAAACTAAAAGGTTGTGCAAGTCTTACTAAAGCAAAATAAATACTAGAATCACCATGAGGATGAAAATTAGCAATAACCTGACCTACAACAGTAGCAGACTTTTTAAAAGGCTTATTAGGATATAATCCTAATTGGTACATAGCATACAAAATTCTTCTCTGAACAGGTTTTAAACCATCTCTAACATCAGGTAAAGCTCTTCCTGCAATAACACTCATAGAATAACTTAAATAAGAATCTTTCATCTCACTTTCTATAGGTTTGTATAAAATCTTTTCACTTTCAAACTCATTATTTTCTGCCATAAAAAATTCCTCTAATAATTTTCTTTTTCAAATTCTTCTAAAGACTTTTGAGTTTTAGTCTTAAAAGCTTTAGAACTAAACAATTTTTTCTTTTCAGATTCAGAAATTTCAAAGTATTTATAAAAATTTTCTCCTAACTTTAAAATAAAACTCCTTCCTTTAGGTTGTCTTACAATAAAATTTTTTTCTCTTAAAAATTTTAAAGGTTCATAAGCTTGAGTTCCAATTTTATTAACAACTTCAGATTGTAAAATAGGCTCGTTATAAGCGACTAAAGCTAAAATTTCTAAAGAAAGTTTAGAAAGTTCAGTTTCAGGAGTTAAAAGTTTAACAACATCTAAAAATTCTTTTTTAACAGTCATCTTATATTCTTTATTTTTTTCATCATACAAAACAATTTTTAAAGGCAAATTTGTAAGTTTTTCTTCTGCAATTTTAATATGTTTTCTTAAAGTTTTTTTATCTTTCAAATTTAAAAATTTTAAAAATTTATCTTCACTTATAGGATTAGCTGATGCAAAAAGCAAACTAATAATCTTATCAGCAATAACATCTTTAGACATAAAAAATCACATAAAAAAGCAGTATAAACTAGTTTATAAATATTACTAAAAAAAGCATAAAAATAGACTAAAAATAGAAGAAAAAAGTTATAAAAAAGAGCTTTAATAGCTTTCTAAAATGTTTTTTAATTCATAAATGTCTTTTATAACATAATTAGGTTTTTTATAATCTTCTTTTATTAAAGAAACTTTTTTATTGGTTATTAAAACAGTATCTAAACCTACTGCGTTAGCTCCTTCAATATCTCTATCAAGATTATCACCTACCATTAAAGCTTCAGAAGGCAAAACATTAAGTTTATTCAAAGCTAACAAAAACATTATAGGATTTGGCTTTTCACTTCCAGCTTCTTCAGAAGTTACAATAAAATCAATATAATCAACAATTTTTAATTTAGAAAGTTTTCTTAACTGAATGTGAGTTGTTAAATCAGAAACAATAGCAATTTTAAAATCATTATTTTTAAGATATTTAAATAATTTTATAACATTCTTTTTTAACTTCATATTGTTTAAAAAAACACTCCAATAAGTTTCATACAAAGATAAAATAATATCAGAATCAACAGTATTATGCGTTTTTTCTATTAATCTTTGAAAATATAAAACTCTATTATGAGAAGAAGCAGTACCTGCAAGTTCTCTATTAATTTCTGCTCTAGAAATATTATAAAGGTATAAAAATTTTTTGTAAGAAAGTTTTATTTTTTTAGAAAGAACATTAAAAGAAGCTTTTAAAGCTTTAGTATGAACTTTACTATAATCATACAAAGTATCATACAAAGTATCATCTAAATCGAAAAGAACAGCTTTTTTAACCATAAAAAAACCTTATTTTTTTAATGAATATTTTTCTCCATCAAAAGTTATGAATTTTTTATCTACAAACAAATTTAAGAAAGGTTTTAAACTTTCTTCTTTAATACCTGTTATTTTTTCCAATTCATTTAAAGTTAAAGGTTGATCTTTTAAACTTACAATAACTAAATTTAAAATTAACTGGTCAATTTTTTGATTTAAAAGCTTGTTTTCTTCAACTTTAGTTTTAACAAACTTGTCAAATTCATGAAAATAACCTAACAAATCAGTAATTAAAGAGTTAAAAGAATGCAAATCTAAATTTAACTGTTCAGGCTCATAAATTTCTAAACTTGAAGGCATATAATTTAATAAAAACAAAAATAAAGCTTCATTATCTTTAAATTCAATTTCAAATTCTAAAACAGTAGAAAATAAAGTTTCAGATTCTTCAACTTTTTCAACAGGATGTTTTTGTACATCACTAATGTTTAACAATTTTTCTTCAGAAATCCTTTTCAAAAGAAGATCAGCAACTTGCTCTAAATGTTCTTTTGGCTTTCCTAAAACTTCCATAATAGCATGTCCTTTATATTTATATTCCATAAAAAAACAAAAATACAGAAATAATATATAAAATTATTGGAAAAAAAGAGGAAAAAATTTATAAAATAAAAACATTAACTACTTTAAACTAATAACAAAGGTGTTTTTTGTGGGAAAAAGCATATGGTACGGTTTTAGTATAGGTATTGTTGTAGGAGCAGGAAGCAATCACCAAGGAGCTGGAGGAGGAGCAAAATCAGGAAATAACGATAACGATTCAGACAATGGTTATCAGGGACTCTTCTCCTTGTTTGGACATGAAACTTGGTTGTACATAGGAGGAGTAGTGGGATTTGGAGATGTAGCAGGAGTGTATTTAACAACAGGACCTATGATAGGAAAAGATCCTGATTGGGCTATAGGAGGAGGAGTTCATCTAGCAAAAGCAATAGGATTAGGAATAGTTATACCAATAAGACAAGCAATGGAAACATATAAAAGAAACGAAGATAAAATACCTGCAATTATGGATTCACTTCACAAATACGCTTCACAAGCACACGATTATATAAACTATCTCCTAGGACATACACATGTAATTGCAGCACATCTACCAAATATAACTTCTGGACTTGAAGAAATAATAAAAAGAATATAAGATTAAAATCAATTTTTTTTTAATTTTTTTTAAACAACAAATATAAAAGTAAAATTGTTATGAAAGTTATAAATGAATATCGTAGTAGTTTTTTATAATTAAAACTTCTGTTGTTGCTCGTGGTTTTGTTTTGTTGTTTTTTTGTTTTACTTTCTTTTATAATGTAAGGAACAATATTATTGTTGTCTAAAGTATTTACCTTATTTTTATTACTGTAACCTTTCACACTGATGTTTTCTTTGTTAATTGTTGTATTACTTTTATTTTCACTAACATTTTTTTCTTTCAAATTTTTGTAGTTTCTTTTATAATAATAAATTTTTTTAGAAGTATTGTTTTCTTTTAAAATAAATAAAAACAGATTGTTAATATTTTTTACAGAAAAATTAAATTTTTCATAAGAACTGTTATTGAATTCATTATTTTTTAATGTTCTTAAAAATTTTAGATTACAATAATAAACTTTATAACTAAAAGTATTACTATTGTTATTTTTAATACTGTTCTTATTTTTATTATATTGTATTGTGTAGAAGAAAGTATTGTTGTCTTTCAAATATTTTTGTTTTGTGTAAAAACTTTTTATAACAACTTTTTTATTTTTATCTTCTAAAATTTTTTTATAATATTCATTTTGTTGTTTTAAAATAACATTTTCTTCTAAAAGATTATTGTATTGTTTTGTTTTTTCTTCTAAAAGTTTTTTACAATCATCATTTTTTTCTTCATAATTCTTGTTCTTGTACAATACAATTTTTTCTTTAAAAAAAGTTTTATTATTACAAGGAATTTTATATTCTACTTTTAATTTTAAAATTAAATCTTTCTCTTCAGTTTTTACTTTAAAACTTTTATAATAATTTGTACTGCTTACTCTTTTTTGTTTTAAAACATTATCGTCTAAATCTGTAAAATAGTAAGTATAATTATATTTTTCAACAACATTGTTTTTTTTGTAAGTATTATTTTTTATTTTAAACTTTATTTTGTCATCAAAAATTTTTTCTTCTAAAACTATTGATAAATTATTATAAATGCATTTATCATTATTCGTGTTGGTGTTGTTTAGTGTATTGTTTGTATTGTTA
>WIAN01000039.1 GCA_015519985.1 Candidatus Woesearchaeota archaeon
AGAAAGTTTGTAGAAGATTATATGAATAGAAAAGCAGAAAGAGGAATAGATCCTATGGAAGCAGTAGCATTAGGAGCTTCAATACAAGCAGGAGTATTAGCAGGAGAAGTTAAAGACATATTACTATTAGATGTAACTCCTTTAAGTTTAGGAATAGAAACTTTAGGAGGTGTATTTACAAAACTTATAGATAGGAATACTACAATACCTACTAAAAAAAGTCAAATATTTTCAACAGCAACAGATAATCAGACAGCAGTAACTATAAGAGTATTTCAAGGAGAAAGACCTATGGCTCAAGACAATAAACTTTTAGGACAATTCGATCTAGTAGGAATACCTCCTGCTCCAAGAGGAGTTCCTCAAATAGAAGTAACTTTTGATATTGATAGTAATGGAATTGTAAATGTTTCTGCTAAAGATTTAGCAACAGGAAAAGAACAAAGTATAAGAATAACTGCAACTAATAATCTTTCAGAAGAAGAAATTGAAAGAATGAGAAAAGAAGCAGAAATGCATGCAGAAGAAGATAAAAAAAGAAAAGAATTAATAGAGAAAAAGAATGAAGCAGAAAATTTAACTTACACTATAGAAAAATCATTAAAAGATTTTGAAGGAAAAGTAGATAATAATATTATAGAAGAGTTAAAAAAAGAAGTTGAAAAATTAAAAGAAGTAAAATCAAAAGAGAATGTTACAGTAGAAGAGTTAAAAGAAAGTATTGAAAAAGTAAATAGTGTTTTGCAAAAAGCAAGCACAGAGTTATATCAAAAAACAGGAGCAAATGTAAATAACAACGACACTAACAATAACAATAGCAATAATGAAAGTGGGAAAGTTAAAGATGCAGATTATAAAGTGGAAGATGAAAAATAAAAAAACAATATTATAATGGAAGGTTATTATGGAAGACTATTATGAAATTTTAGGAGTGTCAAAAGATGCTTCTAAAGAAGAAATAAAAAAAGCTTACAAAAAGTTAGCTAAAAAGTATCATCCAGATATTAATAAAAGTCCTGATGCTGAAGAAAAATTTAAAAAAATAAATGAAGCAGCAGCAGTATTGTTAGATGAAAATAAAAGAAAAAATTATGATAGGTTTGGAAGTAATTTTGAAAATACAGGCTTCGGTTATGACTTTTCAAATTTTGATTTTGAAGATTTGTTCAACAACATTTTTGGTTTTGACTTTAATTTTAAAGAAAAAAGAAAAGCAGAAGATATAAAAGTAAATTTAGAAGTTACACTAAAAGAACTATATTATAATGAGGAAGTTTCTTTTAATATTGAAAAAAATGAAGTTTGTGAATTATGTAAAGGAAAAGGAGCTGAAAAAGAAGAAGATATTATAGTTTGTAATACTTGTAAAGGAACTGGAAAAATAAGGTTTGTTAAAAAAACTATTTTTGGAAGTTTTGTATCTGAAAGTTATTGTAAAGATTGTAATGGTAAAGGAAAAATAATAGTGAAAGCATGTAAAAAGTGTAAAGGAAAAGGGATAATAAAAAAGAATAAAAAAATAAAATTAAAATTGAAAGGAAGTTATGAGGATAAAGACATTATAAGAATTGTTGGAGAAGGAGAACCTGGGGTTAATATTCCTAATGGAGATTTGTATGTAATTTTGAATGTAAAAAAAGAAAAAGACATGCATAAAAAAGGTTTAGATTTGCATTATAATGTTAAAATTCCTTTTTATAAAATGATTCTTGGAGGAGAAGAAAAAATAAGTTTGTTTGATAAAAAAATTTCTTTTAAAGTACCTGAAAATTCTCAACATGATGATGTTTTAAAAATAAAAGGTTTAGGTTTTTCTGATAATAATATTAGAGGAAATTTGTATTTAAAGTTAAAAGTTGATTTGAATATAGATAATAAAAAGAAAAAAGAATTGAAAAAAATATTTTCTTAAAAATAAGAAAAAAAAGCAAAGAAAAAACAATAAAAAAATAAAAATAAAAAAACATACTTTTTTAAATAAATGCTTTTTCTAAAAGCAAGAATTTTTATGGAAGAAAAAGATAATAGTAAAATCAAATATAAAAGTGAAAAAAGTAAAAATAAAAGTATTGATAGTAGAGTTAAAAAGACTTTAAAGTTAAATTTAAGGAATAGTATTTTATTTAATATTTTAGAATATTTTTTTACTAGTTTTATTGATGCTTTTGTTGTTGCTTTAGGTTTTCTTCCAAATATTATTTCTTTTATAATTACTCTACCTCAATTTTTTACTAGCATTTTACAATTATTCACAAATTCTTTTGTAGAAAAGTTTGGTAGAAAAAAAGTTTTTGAATATAGCATTTTATTTCAATCTTTAAGCATTGTCTTTTTTGTTTTTTTCTCTATAATTTTAAAACAATACTTTCTTTTAGATATTATTGTAATGATTTTTTTTATAACTTTATATTTTTCTTTTGGAATGATAGCTTATAATGTTTGGATTAGTATTATGGGAGATTTAGTCCCTGAAAATATTAGAGGAAAATATTTTTCTTATCAAGGAAAAATAATGTCAATTACAGCAATAATAAGTTTGATAGTTGTAAGTTTGATATTAAAATATTTTAACTTTAATATCAAACTTACAAC
>WIAN01000040.1 GCA_015519985.1 Candidatus Woesearchaeota archaeon
ATATTATAGAGTCTAAAGAAGATAAAAAAAATGATAAAAACAATAACAATCTTTTTGTTGAAGATAGAGATTTTGAAGTTGTTAAAAATTCTATTGATGATTTAAAACAACAAATTTTAAGATTGCAAGAACTTTTGATTCAACATATTAATTCTGAAAGTGTTTCTGATAAAAAGTTTGAAGTTTCTGATACTTTTTCTAAAGCTGTTTTTAAAGAACTTGCTGATTTACATGAAAATGTTTTTGAAAATAAAAAAAAGTTAAAAAGTTTAGATGAAAAACTTTCAAATTTGATTGATATTTATAAAGATGAAGTTGATGTTTTAAAAGAATTGAATGAAAATTTAAAAAAAGTAAGTTTTAATTCTAATAACAAGAATAATAATAAAGATGAAAAATCTTAAACTTTATAAATGAAAAGCTTTTATTTATTTTTTATGGTTACAACTACGATTAAAACAGGAGTTGACAGTTTAGTAGATTTAATTTCTCAAAAGAAAAAAGTTAGTATTAATGAAGCTTCTAAAATTTTGGGTGTTTCTAAAGAGTTAATTGAAGAATGGGCTGATTTTTTAGAGGAAAGGGGAGTTATAACTTTAGAATATAGATTTACAACTCCTTATCTTGTGTATAAAGAAGTTACTGATAAAGTTGTTAAAACTTCTAAAAAAGAGTTTGAAACTAAAAAGCAAGTTTTAACCAGACAAATTGATTCTACTCTTCAAGTTATTGAATCTAACGCTGCTGGTTTGGAAAAGATTAAAGAAGAATTTGATAAGATTAATGCTGAATTGGAAGGTAGAATTAAGGGTATTAAAGATGAATTGAAAGAGTTAGAAAAATTTGATTCTTTAAAAAGAGATTTAGGTAAAGAATTGAATGCTTCTTATGAAGAGTTTAAAAATAAAATTAAAAAAATTGAAGATAGAATTTCTCAATTATCTGTAAAGTATGATAAAATGGTTTCTTCTTTAGAGAAAGAAGAAGAAAAATTGCAAGAACATTATGATAAACTTTTAAAACTTAAAGATTTAGAGAAGAATTTGAAAGGAAATTTAGAAAATATTAAACAAATTATTAAAGAACATGAAAAAAAAGAAAAAGAAGAATTTAGACAAATCGCTTTAGAAGAAAAAAAGATTTCTTTGTTAAAATTACAATCTAAAAGGTTAAAAGCAGAATTAAAAAAACATAAAGAAGAATTAAAACCTTTATTGAAAGAATTTGAAGAAGCTAGAAAAAAATCTGAAAAGGCTAAAGAAAATGTTCTTAAAGGTTTTGAAGAACATTTGAAAAGTATTTCTTTAAAAGAGACTACTGTTAAAAATGTTAAAGATAAATTTGAAGAATATTTGAAGAAAAAAATTAATATTGACATTTTAATGGATAAAATTAATACTGATATTGAAAAGTTAAAAGTTGATTTGAAAGCTTTAAAACAAGAAGCGAAACTTTTAAAATCTTTAAAAGATAAAAATGCTGATAAAGAAGTTAAAAAAATTGAAGATCAATTGAAAAAAACTTTAGTTAGAAAAAAAGAGTTTGAAAAAAAACTTGAAAAGTTAAAAAAAATGATTTTAAAATGATTTTTTAAAAAACTTTTTATATCTTTTAATTTTATGTTTTTTTGAGGGGTTTCCATTGCCAAAGAAAAGAAAAAAAGTAATTAAAAATAATAGAAGTAAAAATAATAAAAGTAAAATTTCTGAAAGTAAAGAAAAAAAGAATGTTAAAAGTAGTGTTAAGAAAGCTACTGTTAAACAGAATGTTAATATTGTTGGCTCTACTGTTAAAAAAAATAATCTTTCTAGAGAAGAATTTACTAAAAAACTTCCTGGTTTGAGTGAAGAAGAGGGAAAACTTAAAGAAGGAGAAGTTTTGTTGAAAGAATATTCTTATACTGCTAATAATATTCCTATTACTATTAAAGTTATTAAAAGTCCTGAAAGTTATGTTCCTTATTATACTGTTATTCTTTCTAGAATTTCTGAGAATACTGCTATTATTTTAGAAAGGATTAGAAGGGAAATTGCTACTCAAGTTTCTTTAGGAATTTTAGATATTGTTAATGTTAAAGACACAGGTGTTATTGAAGATAGATTTAAAGAAGCTATTGATCTTTTGTTGTTAAAATATTTTCCTGATGTTGATGATGAAACTTTAAGTTTTTTAAGAGCATATTTAGTTCAAAAAAGTTTGGGTTTGGGAGATGTTGAGATTTTAATGAATGATTCTTATCTTGAAGAAATTGCTATTAATAATGCTAGAGAACCTGTTTGGGTTTATCACAGATTGTTTGGTTGGTTGAAAACTAATATTTTTTTAGAATCTGAAGAGCAAGTTAAACACTATGCTAGTATGATGGGTAGAAAAGTAGGTAGGCAGATAACTCTTTTAGAACCTTTAATGGATGCTAATTTAGACACAGGAGACAGAGTTAATGCTACTTTAATGCCTATTTCTTTGAAAGGTAATACTATTACTTTGAGAAAGTTTGCTTCTAAACCTTGGACTATTACTGATTTTATTAGGAGTAATACTATTAATGCTAATGCTGCTTCTTTAATTTGGTTGGGAATACAATATGAATTGTCTGCTTTGATTGCTGGAGGTACTGCTGCTGGTAAAACTAGTATGCTTAACGCTCTTGCGAACTTTTTCCCTCCTAACCAGAGAATTATAAGTATTGAAGATACTCATGAATTACAATTACCTAGTTTTTTACATTGGCTTCCTATGATTACTAGACTTCCTAATCCTGAAGGTAAAGGAGCTGTTTCTATGTTGGATTTGTTGGTTAATGCTTTAAGACAAAGACCTGACAGAATTTTGGTTGGAGAGATTAGAAGAAAACAAGAAGCTGAAGTTTTGTTTGAAGCTATACATACAGGTCATTCTGTTTATGCTACTGTGCATGCTAATTCTGCTAAAGAAACTGTTACTAGACTTACTAATCCTCCTATCAGTGTTCCTAAAACTATGATGCCTGCTTTGCAAATGATTATTGTACAATATAGAAATAGAAGAAGCGGTTTAAGAAGAACTTTTCAAGTTGCTGAAGTTACTGAGGATGCTGATGCTAATGTTTTATTACAATACGATGCAGGTAAAGATTTTTTAGGTAAAAAGAATGAGAGTAAAACTATGCTTAACACTTTACAACTTTATACTGGCTTGTCAAGAAAGGAAATTGATAAAGATTTGAAAGAAAAACAATCTGTTTTAAAATATTTGGTTAAACAAAATATTAACAGTGTTGAAACTGTAGGTACTATTATGGCTGAATATTATACTAATAAAGATAATTTGATGAAGTTTGTTTCAAAAAATAAAAATTTTTTTTCAAATAAATAATTTTTTTTTGTGATGTTTTATGTTTGACGATTATTTTTCATATTTAGCTAAAAAAGATAAAGGTTTGGTTTTAAAATTAGAACAAGCTAAGATTGTTGATAAACCTGAAGAGTTTTTAAAAAAAGTTTTTGTAAGTAGTTTTTTTGCTGCTTTTACTATTGCTCTTTTAGCTTTTGTTTTTGTTAAAATGTTTTCTGCTCCTTTTTATTATATTGTTGTTGTTTTTTTATTGTCTTTTTTTATGTTTATTCCTTTTTTTAAATCTCAACCTGATGTTATTATTAAAAAAAAATCTAGGGAGATTGAGAAAGAATTGTTGTTTGCTACAAGGTTTTTAATGATTGAAATTCAATCTGGTGTTTCTTTATTTGATGCTATGATTAATATTAGTAAAAATTATGAGAATATTGGAAGAGAATTTTCTGAAATTGTTAATGCTGTTAATTTAGGTACTAGTTTAGAAGATGCTATTGAAACTGCTACTGAAAAAACTCCTAGCAATGGTTTTAGAAAAGTTTTATGGCAAATTTTAAATTCTTTAAAAACCGGTGCTGATATTGCTGATTCTTTAAGTGCTGTTATTGAACAAATTACAAGAGAACAAATGATTGAAGTTAAAGAGTATGGAAGAAAGTTAAATCCTCTTGCTATGTTTTATATGATTATGGCTGTTATTCTTCCTAGTATTGGTATTACTATGGCTGTTTTGCTTTCAAGCTTTTTGTCTTTACCTTTAGATTTGAATGTACTTTTGATTATTGCTGGCTTTTTATTTTTTATGCAGTTTATGTTTTATAATATGATTAGGTCTATGAGGCCTGCTGTTGATTTGTGAGGTTTTTTTATGGATGTTAAAGTTAAACCTTTAAAGAAAAGTTTGTTTTCAAAGTTAGTTGAAAAAATTAAAGGTTTTAAATCTGTAAAGTTAAAAAAATCTAAAGTTGATGTTATTGAAAAGATTGCTGTTACTGCTGATAAGAAAGTTAAAGAAAAAAAAGAAAAAGAAAAAAAACAGTTAGAAAAATCTGCAGAGTTATTTAAGAAAAAAAGGTTAAAAGAATATAAGAAGAAAAAGAAAGAAAGAAAAAAAAGGTATGCTAAAAAAGAGTTAGAAGCAAATTTGAGGAGAGCAGGTTTAGACTTGTCTGTTGAAGAAGTTTCTTCTTTAATATTAAAATCTACTATTTTTTTAATTGCTGTTTTTTTAATTTTTTTATATTATAAAGTTTTATCTTTGGGTTATATTAAATTTACTTTTTTAATACTTATGACTTTATTCTCTTTAACTTTAGGTTTTGCATTAGTTTATGGTTTGTTATGGCTTGCTTTCCATCAATTTTTAGATTTAAGAATTTATTCTAGAAGGAAACAAGTTGAAGAAGTACTTGCAGATTTTTTACTTTTAACTTCTTCTAATGTTAGAGCAGGAATGACTATTGATAAAGCTTTATGGTATGCTGTAAGACCTAGGTTTGGTGTTTTAGCTAAAGAAATTGAAGTTGTTGCTAAAAAAACTCTTTCAGGAGAAGATTTAGAGAAAGCTTTAAAAGAATTTTCTGAAAGTTATGACAGTCCTTTATTAAAGAGGAGTATTTCTTTATTAGTCGAAGGTTTAAATGCTGGTGGAGAAATAGGTCATTTGTTAAATAATATTGCTTTAAACATTCAAGAAACTAATCTTTTAAGACAAGAAATGGCTGCTAATGTTACTACTTATGCTTTGTTTATTAACTTTGCTACTTTATTTGCTGCTCCTTTCCTTTTTGCTTTAGCTGGAGAAATTTTAAAAGTTGTTACTAAACTTGGAAGTTCAATAAATTTAGATACTTCTGAATTACAAAATGCAGGAGGCTTTACTTTTTCTTTTTCTGGAGCTACTTTGACTTATAATGATTTTTTTATTTTTGCAATTTTAGTTTTGACTTTAACAACTATTATGTCTAATGTGATTGTTTCTACTATTAAAAAAGGAGATGCTAAAGAAGCAATTATGTCTTTACCTATTAATATAGGTATTTCTTTAGGTTTGTTTATTATTGGAAGCAAACTTTTAGGAAACTTTTTAGG
>WIAN01000041.1 GCA_015519985.1 Candidatus Woesearchaeota archaeon
CTTGAACATTTAACTTTAAACATAAAAAACATATTAGTATGGTTATTTATATACTTTTCTATTTTATCGTACAATAATTAAATAAAATAAAGAATAAGTAAAAAAGTTTTATATTCTTTTTCTTCTGTTTATTTTTCTTTTATACACTGCATTTTTGCTTGGTCTTAATTTTTCTGCTCCTATTCCTTTATTTCTTAATCCTCTGCTTTTTTTTCCTGAAGAGGTTAAACCTCTGAATGCTCTTCCTTTTTGTTTTGCTACATTTGATAATTGTTTATCATTTTTTACAGAAGAATGTTCTCTATCCAATAATATTACTTCATACCAATAATTTTTTCCATCTTCTGCTAAATAATATGAGTTTAAAACTTCCATATTAGGATATTTTCTTGCCGCTCTTTCTTCTGCTATCTGTTTGTAACTTTTATCTAAATCTAATCTTAAAGAAGCTCTTTTAGGTCTTCTTCCTCCTGAAGGTCTTGATTTTGATCTTCCTCCTCTTAATAACCTTACTCTTACAACTATTACTCCTTGTTTTGCTTTATATCCTAAACTTCTTGCTCTGTCCAATCTTGTTGGTTTTTCAACTCTTAATATTGCAGGTTCTCTTCTCCAAGAAATCAAATATTGTTTATAATTTTCAATATTTTTTTTTGGTTTTTTCCATAATTCTCTTAAATATTTATATACTCCCATTTTTTAGGCCTCCATTATATTTTATTTTTTTAGGATTCAGGCGAGCCAAGCCTACATTTCCTATTATTTGAGAGTTCTATTCTTTTTATAAATTTAACTGAATTTAAAAAATAGTAAAGTTTTTAAACTATTGTATTTTTGTTTGTTTTTATGGAAGATTTTGATTTTAAATATGATAAAAGTAATTATATTGATATTATCAATAGTAAAAGCAGTATTATAAAAAAAGGTGTTGTTGCTGCTCAAAATTATAGTTTTAAAAATGAAGTTAATAAAATTATTATTATGGGGCTTGGAGGCAGTGGTTTAGCAGGAAGATTAATAAAACAATATTTAGAAGAAATTAGCATCAATATTAAAATTGTTGTTGTTAATGATTATAATACTAAAGAAAAAATTGATAGTAAAACTGCTGTTTTTGTATGTAGTTATTCAGGCAATACAGAAGAAGCAGTTTATTTTTTTAACAAATACTCTTATTCTATAGGAGAATTTTTTGTATTAACAACTAATGGTTTGTTGTTGAAAGATGCTGAAAAAAAGAAAGATGTAAAAATTATAAGAATGCCTTCTGGATTGCCTCCTAGAGTTGCAAGTACAGCTATGTTTTTTTCAATTTTGAAAGTTTTAGAAAATTCAAATATTGTTAAAGATCATACTATGATTATAAGTAATCTTTTAAATTTTTTTGAAGATTATAATAATAAAAGGGTTTTAACAGATTATAGTAAAAATTTAGCTTTAAAAATAAAAGACAAAATTCCTTTAATCTACACTACTTCAAGACTTGAAAGTTTAGGTTATTTTTGGAAGATAAGTTTTAATGAAAATAGTAAAGTTCATGCTTTTAATAATAAACTTCCAGAATTTAATCATAACGAATTAAATGCTTTTGACTATAATCAAAATTTTTATATTATTTTTTTAATTGACGAAGCAGATTTTAAAAGGAATAGAGAAAGAGTATCAGTTTTAAGAGAAATGTTTTTAAAATTAAACATAGAAAACACTACAATAATGTTAAAAGGTAATAGTTTGATTGCTAAATATTTTAACAGTATTTATCTTGCAGAATTAACATCTTACTTTTTAGCTTTATTATTAGAGAAAGACCCTATCGATGTAAAAGTAATAGAAGAGTTTAAAAGAAAAATGAGTGAAAAAAAGTTTTTTTATAAATAGTTATTTTTAAGTAATGAAAAGTTTTATATATTCTTGTTTTTTACTTTCTACTATGAGTTTAGTTGATAGGATAAAAAGATTTGCAAAAAAAAGTGTTGTTATTCCTTTTTTTGTAGGAGCTGCATTAATAGCAGGATGTAATACACAACAAAATACTGTTCCTTCTTGTAATCCAACAATAGAAGAAAATTTAGCAGTAAAATATGCAAAAAATAATGGTTTAGAGGAAAGATTGGCAACATTATATTCTCCTCTTGGAGAAAAATGTAGTTTGACAGATGAAGATAAATGGTTTATAGATTTTACAGGAAAAGATTTAGTTTCAAAAAACGAAATTGGAGAAGAAGAAATTAAAGGTTTTGTTGCAAGATTTGCAACAGACGATAATAAAATTTCCAGTGCTGAAAAAAATGCAATTTTATATTCTTATTTTAATTCTTATGAAAAACTTATTAAAGTAAAAAATCCAGAAGTTAAATTTAGACATGACTTTGTAAGAGGATTTATTTCTATAGATAAAATTGCTGAATTTTTAGGACTATTAGATCGTGACTATCAAACAGGTTTAACATTTCCAATAATATACGGAGAAGGAGGAAATTATTATACTTTCCTTTATAGAGACAAAACCCCGGATAGTGATGCGGATTGCGATACTCTTTTTGAAGCATTTAAAGAAGGATACGATCAAGTAATATATCCTCCAGTTCAAGACCTGCCTTTTGGAAACAATAGTTTTATCGATTGGATAGTTATAAGAGTATCATACGAAGGAACACTAAGAAACGATAAAGGAACATATACTATTCTTCTTAAACCTTTAAATCCAGATAAAAGCTTATACAAAGCAGTTAATGCAATACAATTTGCACACGCATTTGAAATAGAAATAGATGGAGTTAGAAAACCTCCAAAAATAGGAGATATTCTTCCGGGAATAAAAGTAGATGAAAATGGAATACCAATAATAGGAAAATATTATTATTCTTCCACAACAAAACCAACAGGAAGAGTCAATTACGATGTAAATGTATACTCTTTTACTCCTTATTTTTCTCAACCTGACAACTTTGAAGATTTTTCTGGAACAAACATTACAGACCCAGAATTTAAAAGAAAACTATATTATATAGAATTAGAAGACAGAAGATTCTACCCTTATAACGGATTTATGGTTGAATCACCTATGAAAATAGCGTATGTAGATAATACAAGAATAATAGTAGATATGACTGGATGGGTAAGTCCGGGTATAAATGTAGATCCAAATGGAGTAGATAAAACAATATGCAAAGTAGAACAATACTTCACAACACCAAACAGCATTGTCTATAACAACTATTAGAGTTGGTTTTTTATGAAATTAAAAAATTTAATATTAGCACTAACAGCAACAGCAGGAATAATAGCAGGATGTAATACACAACAAAATACTGTTCCTGTATGTAAAAATAATCCTGCAATAGAATACGCAAAAAAATTAGGTTTTACAGATTCAGAAGCAGAAATATTCGAACCATTAGGATTAGACTGCGAAATAGGAACAGAATATGATGATGGAACACCATACGACAAAGTAACAATAGAAAAATTTTGGGAATTATACTCTTCAGAACAAATAAATCTAGAAAATATAAAATTAATAGTAAATGAAAGAATGGGAAAAGAAGTAGACAGAGGAGAATGGAGTGCTTTAAACCTAACAATAGAGGTATACAAAAAACAAAAAGAAAAAGGACTAATACCACAAAATGCAATTATAACCAATGAAAACTTTTTAACACATTTGAATTTTGACGAATATCCTATCAGTATAGGGGAATTAGATAAAGGAAAAAAAGGAGCTTTATCATTGACAAATATTTTATATCAAGAAGAATATGAAGATCCTAATATTGGAAGGACACAAAATTTTTTCGGATTGTATTTTTCTAATAATACACCTGTAATTACCCCTGACAGCGAACCAGGATGTAAATATAGAGTTGAAAATAGAACTCAAGGCGAAGACACAGTTTATAGGTTAAATCATAGAGAAGGAATAAGGGTTATAAATCCTTTTCCATATGAAATTGAAGTAGAAAAAACTGTTAATGAAAACATAAAATATTCTGATGGAAGTTGGAGCACTTATTTTAAAGTAATAAAGCCTTTTGACAGTAAAATTTTAAGAAATGTTGAATATTTAGCAATAGCACATGCAGCTAGATCAAGAGAAAACAATAAAAATTTAGAATTTATAATAGGAAAAAAATATGCTCCTTGGTATTATGATAAAGAAGGAAGTTTCCATTTTCCTTCAAATGAAGAAACTTTTTTAGTAGTTACTGTTTATCCAGAAAATTTTGATGGAACAAGCAATTATGATTTAGACGTAAATTATGCAAATACAAATCCTAACGCTTTAGGATACAAACAAAGAACTGGAACAATAGGAGAATTTACTTTTGTAGAAACAAGACTTCCTAAAGAAATAAATCCTTTGACTGTACCTCCAGATAGAAGAGGAGGAATAAATACTTTTGATTATGAAGTGCCAATATATGATTCTACAGGGAAAAAAGTAATAGGATATGATATGAGCAACACCATGAGTGAAGGAAGCAATATTCCAGAAAGAACAAGATTTACAACAACTTGTAAATATTATACTAATCCACCAAATACACAAAACAACAGCACGGGATATGATAGTTTTAACTATAATTATTATTAAGAGTTGGTTTTTTATTAAAAATAAAAACTTTTATAAATTTTTTTTACAATATTTTTTTTTATGAAAGAATATTTTAAGTTTTTAGGTATTTTTTTTACAATTGTATTTTTGTTTTTTTCAATCTCTATAGTTTTAGTTAATGCTGGAGTTTTAGATTTTAAAGTTCTTGTAAATAATGACGGAATTCACGGAAGCAAAATAATAGTTTCATGGTTTCAAGGAGATGATACTTTAAATTTAGGACCCGACCAATGCGGTTTTAACAACATACCAGGAGATGACGTTCCTTACGCATTTAAAAATTCAGACAGCAGCAATTACCCAAATACAGATTCAGACCCAACAGGATGCAACTATTGTGGAGGAAACACAGCATGCAACGAAGGACTAGCAACAGGAGTAGAAGATTATTATTGTGATAGTAAAGGAGTTTGCAGACAATGTACTGGGGCTTGTTCTTCTAGTAGTGATTGTGGTACTGGTTATGATTGTGATTTATCTTCTGGAAGGTGTAATGCTGCTTGTGTTTGTGATCCTGCTACTTGTAGTGGAAGTGAATGTAATGGTAAAGTTGAAACTGTTTATGATGGTTGTTCTAATAATGTTTGTACATCTCATACTGTAACTTATGATTGTGATGGTTGTCAAAATACACAAACTGTACAAGTAACCTACAAAGCATGCGGATGTCAAAGCAATATCAATAAATGTGAAGTATGCCCAGATACAAAAACAGCAAACATATGCCCAGGAGATCCCACTCCAAACTATGACGAATGCAGCACAGACGGAGACTGTGCAAACCCACAAAACTAGTTTTCCAAAAATCTTTTAAAGTAGTTTTTATTCTATTTTTTTATGAGGCTTTTATCTTTGGAGTTAGAGAATATTAGGAGTTATGAGAAAGAAAAGTTTTATTTTGATTCTGATAAGATTCTTTTAAGTGGAGATATTGGTAGTGGTAAAAGTACTTTGTTATATGCTGTTGAATTTTCTTTTTTTGGTTTTATTAAAGGTTGGGTTGATGGTGAGAAACTTTTAAGAAAAGGTAAAAATTTTGGTTCTGTTAAATTAGAATTTGAGTTGAATGGTAAAAAATATTCTATTTTTAGAAGTTTGAAAAAAAATAAGAGTATTGTTCAAAACGAAATTATTTTAGAAGTTGATGGTTTTGAAAAAAAACTTTCTTCTGAGGAGGCTAAAGCTTTTGTTCTTAATCTTTTTAATTATCCTAATACTTATTTGAAAAAGCAACCTTTAATTTATCGTTATACTATTTTTACTCCTCAAGAAAAGATGAAAGAGATTGTTAGTGAAAATTCTGATGTTAGGTTGAATATTATTAGAAAAATTTTTGGTATTGACAAGTATAATAATGTTATTGAAAATTCTAAAATTTTTAAAGATTTTATTAATAAAAGAATTTCTTTTTTAGAAGGTAAAATTTTTTATAAAAAAGAGTATGAAGAAAAATTGTCTTTTTATAAAGATAGAAAACTTTTTTATGAAAGTCAAATTAAACTTTTAGAAGAAAAATTTGAAAAATTGTATTCTTCTTTTTTAATTTTAGAAAAACAGTATAATGATTTTTTATTGTTAAAAGAAAAAAAGCTTTTTTTAGAAAAGAATATTTTAGAGAAAAGTAAAGAATTGGATAATGTTAAAAATAATATTTTAGAATTTGAAAATAAAATTAAAATTTTAGAAGAAAAAATTAAAAGTTTAGAGGAAAAAGTTGTTTTTAAAGATGAAAAAAATTTAGAGGAAAAATTGAAAGGATTAGAAGATGATATTAAACTTTTGGAAGAAAAAATAAAAGATTTAGAGGATAATAATGTTGTTGAAGAGCTTAATAGTTTAGATAAAACTTTGAAAAACTTTTAGAAAGGAAAAAGAATAATGTTGTTTTTATTGAAGAATATAATTCTAAAAAAAGTTCTTTGTTTAAAGAAATTAGTTTTTTTGAAGAAAAATATTCTTTTGATTTTGATATTGATGTTTTAAAAAAAGATTATGATAGTTTATTAAAAAAAATCGATTTTTATGATAAAAATATCGTGGTTTTAAAAAGTGAAAATGAAAAATTATTAGAAGAATTAAACAACATTAGTTCTTTAAACGTTTGTTCTGTTTGTAAACAAAAAGTTAGTGAAGAACATAAGAATAGTATTAAAAAAGAGTATGAAGAAAAAATTGTTTTTAACAAAAATAAAATTTTAGATTATGAAAAAGAAAAAGAACTTTTAGAAGAAAAGTTTGATGATTTTAATGAAAAGATTAAAAAGTATGATGAATTTTTGTTATTAAAAAAAAATATTGATTTGAAAAAAGAAGAATATGAAAATATTATTTTAAAAATTAAAGAGAAAGAAGAAGAAAATGTTAGAATAAAAGAAAATTTGAAAAAAATAGAAGAGAAAAAAAATTGTTAGAAGAAAAAAAAGAAAAAGTTTTAGAAGAAAAAGAAAGTTTAAAGAAAAATTTAGATGAAAAGAAAAAAAACTATGAAAGTTTGAAAATACAACTATTTTTATTAAAAGAATTGTTACAAAATAAAAGTTTTTATGAAACTTACA
>WIAN01000042.1 GCA_015519985.1 Candidatus Woesearchaeota archaeon
ATAAAAGACATTACAAAGATGTCTCATAGTTCTTTACAAAACATTCTAAAAAAACTTGTGGAAAAAAATATTTTAGCAAAAGAAAAAACAAAAAGTAATGTTTTTTATAAAATAAAAAATAAAAAAATTTTTTCTATAAAATTTTCAGAAATAGCAATAAACAAATTTGAAGATTTAAATGTAAATGTCAGAATTCCTTTAAAAAATTTAATAAAAAAAATGCCTATAACAACTTTTACAATAATATTATTCGGTTCTACAGTTGAAAAAAAAGAAAGAAAAAATTCTGACATAGACATAGTAATAATAAAAAATTCTAACAAAAAAATTGAAAAAATAAAAGATGAAATAAACAGCATTTCCAATCATCCACTAAATATTTTCGAATTTTCTGTGAAAGAATTTATAAAAAATAAAGATCCTATAATAATACAATCAAAAAAAAGAGGAATCCCAGTCTATAAAGAACAAAACTTTTACGAAGTGATACTTAATGAAAGCTGTTTTTAAACATATTTTATAGATAATTTTATAAATAAAAAAACTTCCAAAATTATTTATGTTAGACATAGAAACATTAACAAAAGAAGAAATAAAAATATTAGAATATTTGAAAGAAAAAAATAGTGCTGATTCTAAAAAAATATCAGAAGAAACAAATTTAGAAGAAATAAAAGTATTAAGAGCATTACAATGGCTTTCTAACAAAAAGTTTATAGAATTAAAAGTAGAAGAAGTAGAAGAATACAAAATAACAAGTTTAGGAAAAAAAATATTAAAAGAAGGACTTCCTGAAGAAAGATTCTTAAAAATATTGTTAGAAAAAGAAAAAAATAATGAAGAAATAACAATACAAGAAATACAAAAAAGTTTTGAAAAAACAGAATTCAATGCTGCTTTTGGATTGTTAAAAAAAAATAATTACATTACAATAGAAAAAGGGAAATTAAAGATAACAGAAAAAGGAAAAAAAATAGAGTTTGAAATAAAAAAAGTATTAAAACAAATAGAAAAAAAACAAACAAAAGAAAAAGACGAAAAAAATGAATATGAAAATATTGACAAAAACATATTAAAACAATTATTAGAAAGAAACTTTATAGAAAAAGTAAAGAAAAAAAGATTCATAGCAAAAATAACAGAAGAAGCAAAAAATTATGATTATAACATAAAATTAGAAGAAACATTAACTTCAGAAATGATAAAAAAAGGAACTTTCAAAAATAAAAAGTTCAGAAAATACGATGTAAAAGCAAAAGTACCAGAAACATTCGGAGGAAGAAGACATTTTATAAACGAAGCAGTAGAATTTGTAAAACAAGTATGGTTAGACTTAGGCTTTGAAGAAATGAAAGGAAACATTGTACAAAATGAATTTTGGAATTTTGACGCATTATTCACACCTCAAGATCATCCAGCAAGAGAAATGCAAGATACATTCTTCATAAAAAAACCTAACAAAAGAAAAATAACAGAAGAAGAAAAAAAAATAATGAAAAGAATAAAAAAAACACATGAAACTGGATGGACAACAAAAAGTTTAGGATACAATTACAAATGGAAAAAAAGCATAGCAGAAAGGTTAATATTAAGAACACACACAACAGTATTATCCGCACAAAAAATAGCATCATTAAACTTAGAAGAACTTCCAAAAAAATATTTTTCAGTAGGAAAAGTATTCAGGAATGAAACATTAGATTGGAAACACTTATTTGAATTTGACCAAGTAGAAGGAATAGTAATAGACAAAAATGTAAATTTCAAAAATTTAAAAGCATACTTAGAATTATTTTTTAAAAAATTAGGATATGAAAAAATAAGATTAAGACCAGCATACTTTCCATATACAGAATTAAGTGTAGAAGTAGATGTATATCATCCAATAAAAAAATCCTGGATAGAATTAGGGGGGGCCGGAATCTTCCGTCCAGAAGTAGTAAAACCATTATTAGGAAAAGATATAAGAGTATTAGCATGGGGACTTGGATTTGGAAGAATAATCTCAGATTATTATAAAATAAACGATTTAAGAGAATTCCACAATAACGATTTAAAAAAATTAAGAACAATAAAAGGGTGGCTATAATACCAACAGTAACATTTGACAAAAAAAAAGTAAAAGAAATAATAGGAGAAATAGATGATGATATTTTAGCAGACAGAATATCAATGATAGGAACAGATTTAGAAGAAATAAATGAAAAAGAAATAATAGTAGAAATATTCCCAAACAGAATGGACATGTTATCATTAGAAGGATTTTCATTCGCAATAAAAAATTTTATAGGAAAAGGAAAAGGATATGAAGATATAAAAGTAGAAGAATCAAATTATAAAATAATAGTAGAAGAAGGAATAAAAAAAACAAGACCTTATACAGTAGCAGCAGTAGTAAAAAACATAAAATTAGACGAAGAAAAATTAAAAAGTTTAATACAACTACAAGAAAAATTAGATTTAGCATACAATAGAAAAAGAAAAAAAGCAGCAATAGGAATATATCCAAACAATAATATAAAATGGCCAATACACTTCAAAGCAAAAAAACCAGAAGAAATAAAATTCATGCCATTAGAATCAGAAAAAATAATGACGGCAAAAGAAATATTAAAAGAACATCCAACAGGAAAAAAATATGCACATTTATTAGAAGGAAAAGAAAAATATGCAATATTCGAAGATTCTGAAGGAAACATTTTAAGCATGCCACCAATAATAAACAGTAAAAAAACAGGAAGAGTAACAACAAAAGACGAAGAATTATTCATAGAAGTATCAGGAATACACTTGCCTTCATTAAAAAAAGTATTAAACATAATATTATTCACATTACAATTACAAGGAGGAAAAATATACAATGTAAAAGTAGAATATCCAAAAGAATATGAAGAAGAAAAAATAAAAATAGTAGAAACACATCCAGAAAAAATATACTTAGAGGTTAAAAAAAGTTATATAGAAAAAATCATAGGAGAAAAAATAACCATAAAAGAATATGACAATTATTTAAAAAAAATGGGGTTAAAAAGAATAGAAGAAAAAATAATAATACCCTCATATAGAACAGACATATTACACCCAATAGACATAGCTGAAGATGTAGCAATAGCATACGGATATGAAAATTTTAAATCAGAACTGCCAAAAATAGCAACCGTAGGAGAAGAAGATAAAATAGAAGTTTTCAAAAAAAAATTAGCATACTTATTAGTTGGATTTAAACTACAAGAAGTACAAAACTATCACATACAACCATTAGAATTACAAAAACTCATAGGAGAAAAACCAATAATGTTAGAAAATCCAATAAACATAGAATATAATAGTTTAAGAAAAAACATATTAACAGGATTATTAGAAACAATAAAAAATAACAAACAAGCAGAAATGCCGAGAGGAATATTTGAATTAGGAAAAACATTCCATTACAACAAAGAAAAAAAAGACATAGAAGAAAAAGAAGAATTAGGAATACTGATAGAAGACAAAAACATAACATTCACAAACATAAAACAAATAGCAGAAAACATAATAAAAAGATATACAGACAAAAAAGTAGAATATGAAGAACTACAAAAAAAATACTTTTTTAAAGGAAGAAGTGCAAAAATAAAAATAGAAGAAAAAAACATAATAGAAATAGGAGAAATAAACCCGGAAATATTAAATGCATTAGAAATAGAAAATCCAACAGTATTTTTAAGAATAAAAAATTTAGAAGAATTTTACAAAATAATAAAATAGTTAAAAAATGGGGTTAAAAAAAACAAATTTAACATTAATAGTTTTAAGTATATTATTCTTAATAGTTATAAGTATGAATGTTAATTCAAAATTAACATGTTATTCTTCAACATCAACAACAACAGATACACTAGTAGTGTCATTATACAATTATACAAATGCACATATAGAAGCAGGAAACCAAAGCAATTACAACTATCACATTTATTGCAGTGATGATACATATACATTAACAACAGATTGTACTAATAAAAACACAACTGTATTAAAACTTTCAAATTTAACAAATGCACATGGAGAAATATCAACACAAAACAATTATAATTATGATATTTGTTTAGGAAGAACAACAAAAGACGTTTATTGTTATTCAACAACGGGAAACATTCCTAACGGTTATGAATGTTTATTAAAACTATCAAACTATACAAATGCACATGCAGAAACATGCGATTACAGTAATTATAATTATAAAATTTATTGTGGAGACAAATTAACACAATTAAGTGCTTGTGACAATATTACTCAACCAGGAAAATATGTTTTAACACAAAACCTTTCAACAGGAGGAACATGCATAGGAATATATTCTGACAATGTAAGTTTAGATTGTAATAATTACAAAATAACTTATGGAACCTTATATGATGACTCTTATGGAATATACATAAATACAAGTGTTAGTAATGTTAATATTAGCAATTGCATTTTAAACCAAACAAACAGTTCAACACAAAAAGATTATGGGATTTTTAGCGAAGGTTCTTCCACAAATAAAAACTATAATATTTCTGTAAAAAATATTTCTGTTTACACTTTAGACAATTCTGCTTATGGTTTGTATTTTTATTCTTCTTATTATTCTGATATAAATAATGTTTCTGTTTTTACTTCTGGTAGTTATGCTGACGCTTTACACCTACTTTCTTTCGATTACTCTAATGTAACTAATGTTTCTGTTAATACTTCTGGTTATTATGCTAACGGTTTATATTTTGCTTTTTCTGATTATTCTAACTTTAGCGATATTTTTATTAATACTCTTGGAGGTGCTGCTTATGGTTTGCACTTTCATTTTTCTACTTATTCTTCCGTTTCTAATGTTTCTGTTAATACTTCTGGTTCTTCTGCTTATGGTTTGTATTTTTATTCTTCTAATTATTTTAATGTAAATAATGTTTCTGTTTTTACTTCTGGTTCTTCTGCTTATGGTTTGTATTTCCATTCTTCCGATTATTCTAATTTTAGTAGTGTTTCTGTTAATACTTCTGGTTCTTCTGCTTACGGAGTTTATAATTATAACTCTCAGAACAATTATTTTTATAATTCTTCTGTTGACTCATCTAACAATTTTGATGTTTATTTTTCTGGTGATTCTTATTATCCTTTGTTTTTTATTAATGTTTCTTTCGATAATTCTTCTGTAAGCTTTTATGATTCTGATTCAGGTGTTTTATGCTACAACGATTCTATTTCCGGTTTAATTTATGTTAACGATACTTCTTCTAATCCTATAGCAGATGCTCCTATTGTTATTAAATCTGATTCTTTTGATTCCACTTCCGCTTCTAAATGTTTGGTTTATGATACTAACACTAATTCTTCAGGGTTTAGCAGTGTTGATTACTTGTTTTCTAAGATGCAGAATTCTTCAGGAGAGTATGTTTTAAATTACTCTGGTTGGTATTTTGAGGCTTCTAAGATTGGATATAATTATTCTTATGATGTTGTTAATGTTTCTGATGGTTTTCAAATTAATTTAACTTTGGGCACTGTTTCTCAAGGAGAATTATACGGTTGTGGTGTTATTAATGTTTCTGGTGTTTATTCTTTAATGAAAAATGTTTCTTCTCCTGATACTTGTTTTACTATTAATGTTTCTGATGTTGTTTTTAATGGTTCTGGTTATGAAATCGGTTATTCGGAATCGAGCAAAGGTTATGGTTTTCTAATCAATAAAGGTTTGTCTAATGTTACTATCGGTAATTTATCTATAGAACAAAAAAATTCTGTTAGTAACTCTTATGCTATTTATAGTCTCGGAGATTCTGCTAGTAATAATGAATACATATATATTAATAATGTTTCTGTTGATACTGTTGGCAGTTCTTCTCACGGTTTATATTTTTATTCTTCTTATTATTCTAATGTAAATAATGTTTCTGTTTTTACTTCTGGTTCTTCCGCTTATGGTCTGTATTTTAGTTCTTCTTCTTTTTCTAATTTTAGTAGTGTTTCTGTTAATACTTCTGGTTCTTCTGCTTACGGTTTTTATAACTATTACTCTCAATATAACTATTTGTACAATTCATCTATTAATACATCCAACAGCAAGGATATTTATTTTTATGGAAACAATAACCTTCCTTTAATTTTAGTTAATACTTCTTTCAATGAACCCGATGTTGGTTTTTATGATTTTGATTCTGGTTTATTATATACTGGTTATTATGTTGATGTTTATGTTAATGATAGTAGTGGAAATCCTTTGAGTAATGTTAATGTTTCTTGGAAGATTAATTCTTCAATATACGATCCTAACAAAGTTTCTTTGAATGGAAGTTCTTTAACTGGTAGTGATGGTTGGAGCAGGAATAATGTTGTTTATGAATACTATCAAAATTCTACAGGAAAATATTTTTTAAACA
>WIAN01000043.1 GCA_015519985.1 Candidatus Woesearchaeota archaeon
AACCAATAGAAAACACAGTAAAAAAAACATTATTATTGTCTTATGAAAATTTTAAATTATTAATACCAAAATTAAAATTAACAGCACTAATATATTTTATACTATTCTTAATATTTTTCATTCTTTCATTAAAAGAAAATCCTTTAAAGAAGATAAAATACAAGAAACGTCATAACAAAAAGAAACTTTAACATCATTTTTTTTAACAACTTCTTTTATTTTACTAATTTTATCTTCAAAAACTTTTTTACAATCAAAAAGATCACATTTAGAAAAATAAACAATAACTTTTTTCTTTTTTAAAGTAATATTTTCAAACAATTTTAATTGTTCTTCAAAACTATAACTAAAAGAAGGATCAAAAACATAAACAACAACATCAGAATAAGAAATAATAATTTCAGCTTTTTTCTCAATAACATTAGATTTTTCTCTATTCAAAGTTCCAGGAGTATCAATAAATTGAATTTTAAAAGAATCAACAACTTTCAAACCTAAATTTAATTTTTTTGTAGTAAAAGGATAAACATTAATTTCAGGATTAGCAGAAGTAACTTTTTTTAACAAAGTACTTTTACCAACATTAGGAAAACCAGCAATAGAAACAATAAAATAACCTTTCTTCAAAACAGGCAAAGTTTTCAAAAACTTTCTAAACTCTTCTAAAAAAACAAAACTATCATTAATCTGATTTAAAATACTATTACTTCTAGCAATAAAAGAATTTTTAACATTATTAATAAACCCTAAATCTTTAGTCCTGGAAAGTTTTCTTAAAGATTCTTTTTGCAAAGAATAAATTTTTTTATAAGCCCAAAAAAAATTACCAAGATGCTTTTTAACTTTATCAACATCATATTCTAAAGATAAAAGTTTAAAATTAACCTCGTCAATATCGGTAATAAAAGGAAAAGAAGTAAAAACATTCTTCAAATTTTTTAACAAACTTTTAGAAAAAGCTTTAATACTTTCCCTAGCAATATGCCTTTCTTTAACAATATCATCTTTATACTTTTTTTTTAACAACAACTTTTTTTTAAACCTCATAGCAGAAAAAGCATTTTTAATAATAACATCTTTCTTTTCGACAGGTTTAATTTTTTGAAAGTCAAAAGAATCAAAACTAACAGAAGGAACATTAGAATTAACATCAACAATATCAATACTTTCAATATTTTCAATATTTTTTATATCATCAATATTTTTTTTTAATTTAACATCATCTTTTTTCATAAAAGCATAGTAAAACAGCTTCATTTAAAATATTTACCAAAAGAGTACCAAAAGATATATAAAAAATAATATTATTACTAAAACATAATGATAATAAAAAAAGTAAAAAATAGTTTTGAAGAATACCAATTAGATGAATTAAAAGAATTAGAAGAAGAAAAAAAATTCTTTTGCATAGATACAAGAATAAGAGACATAAAAGAAAAAAGTTATGCAATAAACTATTGTAAAACATTAGAAGATGATGAAAGCATAATAGTAATGGAAGAATTTCAACCATACATATTTATAAAATATCCTTTTGAAAATGTAAATGAAAAAATAGAATTTTTAAAAGAAAAAATAAAAAATGAGTTAGAAAATAACAATATAAAAATAAAAAAAATAACAATAGAAGAATTTAAAAAAAACATAGAAGAAAAAAATAAAGAAAGAATAGGAATAATAAAAATAGAAAAAAAAGAAAATAAAAATATAAATGAAACTATAAAAGAAAAAACAAATAAAAAAGCAGAAAATACAATTAAAATTTTAAAAATATACTTTGAAAATTTAAAAGACTACTTTGAAGCAAAAGAAATAATAAAAAACAATCCTCAACACTACATTGAATTATATTCAAAAACAAGTTTGAAAAAAAAATATTATGTAGAAAACAATCTAACACCATTAACATTATGGAGTTCAAATTTGTATGCATTGCCAATGATGAGAGTAAAAGTATATTCTACAAACAAAATAATACAAGAAGACAATTTAACATATGAAAATCCAAACATATTAAGTTTTTCAACATACTATGAAGAATTCTTAGACAAAATATTATTGAAAGACAACAGCATAAAATCTTTAATATTAGTAGAAAAAAAAGAAGAAATAGAAAAATGCAAAATAATAACTTGGAAAAAAGAAAAAATAATAGGAGAAAATTGCAGAATAGAATATTCAGATTCAGAATTAGACTTACTAAAAGAATTTGAAAGAACAATAGCATTAGAAAAACCAATAGTAATCTCAGGATATAATACAGACGAAGTTGATTTTCCAAGAATAATGAAAAGAGTAGAAAAATATCAAGGAAAAGTAGATTTTAAAATTTCAGACGACTTTTCAAAACCATACAAAGCAAGATTAGGATATACTTTAAACGGATTTGTACATTTAGATTTAAAAAAAACAACAAAAAATTTAGAAATGTTAAAAGAATATGAAGAAATACACTATTTATTAGAAGAAAGCCAACTAAAAATAGAAGAAAACACTTTAGACGAAATAGAAGAAAACAAATTATTATTAGCAACAACAAAAAAATTATATCCTTTGTTAGTAGAATTATCAAAACTAACATTAGAATCATTATTCGACATTTCAAGATTTGAAAATTACAAGTTTTATCAAAGTTATTATGAAACATACACTTTAAAAAACAAAATATATTATGAAGAATATGTAGAAGATTATGAAGAATATTCTCTTCCAAAAGTTAATGATATGTTATTTTCAAAAAACAACAATTTTGTAAAAAGTTTAATACAAATAAAATTTTTATACCCAATAATTTCTTTACAAAAAAATGTTTCAAAAGAAATAATGAATTGTGATTGTTGTAAAAAAGAAAATGAAAGAATATGGTTTTGTGAAAAAAAAGTAAGTAATAATTTTAAAATATTAAAAAATATAATAGAACAATATGATTTATACCAAGAAATATTAGAAAAAAATCCAGTGTTGAAAAAAAATACAATGGTTTATTACAAGTCAAAAGTATACGAATTATTGTTGAGGAGTTATGAACATTCAATAAGGAATAGAAAAAGCACATTGTATTTTCCAGAAGGAGACAGTATAATAAAAGAAGAAATAAAAAAAATAATAAAAACATTAGCAGAAAAAAACAATAATATAATAGCATTCAGCGAAGAATATTTATTTCTAAAACAAAAATTAGAAGAACAAAAAACAGAAGTGCAAGAGGAACAACAAGTTGAACAACAAAAAATAGAAGAGAAAAGTGAAAAAGAAATATTAGAAAAAAAAATATCAGAAACAAAACTAACAGAAAAACAAACAAAAAACATAGAAGAAAATGATAAAAAGAATAATGAAGAAATAAAAAACAAAACTATAATAAGAAAAATAGATGGAATAATAAAAAAAGTAAATATTAAAATAGAAGATGTTGAAAAAAATCAAAGTATTATAGAAAGATTAAAAGAAGTAAAAGAAAATATCATAGAAGGAATAGAAGAATTTTTTACAAAAGAAAAAAACGAATTTGTATTTTCAGATTTAAAAAATTATTTTGAACAAAAAAATAAATATTTTAAAAACAAAATAATACAAGAAGAACTAATAGGAGGTTTTGTATATAAATTAGAGGACAAAAATATAATAAATTATTCTTACATAACAAAAAATTATGAGTATAAAATAAAAGAAAAAAATAAGTTTAAAAATTATTGTAATTATGCAATCCTATTAAGAGATACATTATCAAGAAAAATAATAGATTTGTTAAATAAAAAAATAGAAGAAAAAAACAATGAAGAAAAAAATGTAATTGAAACAACCACAAAAATAGTAAATGAAAAAAACTTTAAAGAAGAAATAAAAAGCTTTTTAGAAAAAAAAATAAAAAAATTGTATGAAGACGCTATTGACTATAAAGATCTAATAATAACAAAAAAGTTGTATAGAAATTTAGAATTGTATGAAAAAGAAACCTTATTTGTAAAAGCAGCAGAAGAACTAAAATTGTTAGGATATGAGGTTAAAAAAAATTCAATAATTCCATACATAGTTGTAGAAGAAGATAAAAAAATAATAGTACCTACAAAAGAAAATTTTGATTTAATAAAACAAAAATTTTTTCACATTAACAAAGAATATTATTTGTACAAACAAATATATCCTTTAATAAAAAACATTTTAGAACATTTTAATCTAAAAGAAGAAATAGAAGAATTATTTTACAAAATAAAAATGACAAATTAAAAAAACAAACAAAAAATATAGAAGAAAATAATAAAAAAAAACAATAAAGAAAAAATAACAGAAACAGAAAACAAATATAAAAATAAAATTGAAAAAATAGAAAAATAGAAAAAATAAAAAAGGTGATATTATTGGCAAAAAAAACATTAGAAAATTCAATAGAAGAAAATAAAAAAAGCAAAAACAATAAGAATGAAGACAATAAAAATAATACAAACAGTAACAATAATGTTTCAAAAGAAGAATTAATAGGATATCATAAAGGAGCATTAACAACACTATCAAAAGAAAGAGCAGAATTACAAAGATTATTACAAATAGTAGAACAATTAATGAAACATCACATTGTAGAATTAAAAAATTTAGGAGTAGACATAACAAAACAAAAAAAAGAATAAAAAATAAAATATAAAAAAACAATAGAAGAAAGATACAAAAAAATAAACAAATAAAATAAACAAAAATAAAAAAATATACGATTAAAATGAGAACATTAAACAAAAAAGAAATAAAAAATTTATTTGAAAAAAACAAATTTATAAAAAAAGAAAAAATAAACAAAAAAGACATAATAAGTTATGATGACAAAAAACAAATATATTATGTTAATAAAAAACCAATAATAATAAAAATAGAAGAAAAAAACATTCCTTTCTTAAAAGAAAAAGAACTAATAGATTGGAGTTATTTTAAAAGCATAATAATAGATATGCCTGCTGTTCCATTCATATTAAAAGGAGCAGATTTGTTAAGACCAGGAATAGTAGAATATGAAAATTTTGAAAAAAACGCTGTTGTTTTAATAAAAGATGAAAAAAATAAAGTAAAACTTTCAGTAATGAAAACATTATTTTCATCTGAGGAAATTAAAAATTTAGAAAAAGGAAAAATAGCAAAAAATTTGCATTATTTTAATGACAAATATTGGAAAGAAAACTAATCTTTTTTAAAAATTTTATTTAAAAATTTTATTCTGAAAAATCAAAATTCAACCTTAAAATTTCTTCTAAATAAGAAGAAATATTAATCATTTTTTCATAAATTTGAGTTAAAACAACATCATCTTCTTTTAACAATCTATCTTTAATTTTTTTTCTAAACTTTCTTATATTTTCATTAACTTCCAAATTCTTTCTTCTATAAGAAGATTTTTTATCGTTATAATAAATTTTTAAAACATCATTATATAAAGAATATAATTCTTTAACATTATCATAAATTTTTTGTCCTTCATAAAGTCTAAAAATTCTTTTTAACTCATCACCAACTTTTTCCAATTGAACTATAATACTCCAACTTTTAAATAAAGTTAAAATTGAAAAGTTACCTTTCAATTGAGAATCTAAAAGTTTTCTAATAACTCTAAAACCTAAAAAAGAAAGTTTATTAATACTTTTATCTCTTTCAATAGAAATAAGAATATAATCTGGCTTTTTATTATTTTTGTCATATTTAATATTATCTTTTTTATTACTCTTATTATTTTTATCAATACTATTTTCAGAATATTCTAAAAGATCTAAAAACATACTTTTAATATTATTATCAATTTTAATAATAATATTTTTTAAATTAACTTCATTAATGTTCAAATAATCTTTAGCAACCACAACATTATTTTCATTACTAACAATTTCTAAAGCTATAAGGTTTTCAAAAATTTTATGTATCAAACTCATCTTTTTTTCTAAATCTTTAACTTTAATATTAATAGTATCATAACCTTCAATATAAGCGCTTATCAATTCTCTTTGTAATTGTTTTTCATTTTCAAAAACTAAATTTTTACTCAAATTATTTTTTATACTTTTTTCATCTTTTAAAGGAGAAATAATTAAACTTTCATTATCTTCAACAATTTTAACAGAACTTCCTTTTTTTAACTTATTATTTTTCATCCACGTTTTAGGAATGCTTACTACAAAAGAACTTTTACCAAAACTAATAATCTTTCTGTATTCCATGAAAAACATATGTTGTATATACCTCTTTATAAACTTTTCTATTTTTTAATTACTATAAAATAATAACAACATATTTTTGTTTTAACTCTTAAAAAATTCCGAAAAATATCTTTCCGCAATTTCTTTTATTTCTGAGTCTATTCTTTCATAACTTCTGGTTGTGTTATTAGCATTACTAAGAATGTTTTTATTAGACAAATAAGGGAGTACATATTCTTCTCTTTTTTCTTTTCCTGTTTTATATCCTATCAAATAAAGTTCTTTATCTCTAGTTTTTTCTCTATTAAGTATCCCTGCAACAAGACCTGAAATAAAATTTTCTAAATCTTCATTTCTTGGATTATTGCTTTTTTCAAAATACATTTTAACTTCTTCCGCAGTTGTTACATACATAACCTCAGAACTAGCTATGTCACCGAGATGTTCGACTCTATCTTCTTTTGGGATCTCTATTTTAGAAAAAGAATCTACTTCTTTTTCTAACTCTTTCAATCCAAAACTAGCAAAAAGTAAATCTTCTAATCCTATTTCTATCTTATTTGGTTTTGTTTCAATCATAAAAAATCCCCCATTATTATTTTTAAGTAGTACTCCTTTTATTTTGTTTATACCATTTAAATATATTTATATTTAAGAAAATACATTTTGTTTTAATATATTTAACACAAACTTTTTAAATAGTAAATGTTTCTAAAACTATATAAAAACGGCAAAAAATTATAAAAAAATCGTATTAATTTTAGAAGGGAATTTTCCTTCTATTTCTAAAAAAAAGCAATAAAAAAACAGTAAAGAAAAGTAAATCAAAAATCAGAAAAAAATTAAACAAAATTAAATAAAAATTAGTTAAAATAATCTTAAAATTATAAAAAAATATGATAAAAATGGAAACAAAAAAACAAAACAAAAAAATAGAAAATAAAGAGGAAGAAAAAAAACAAAAAAATGAAGAAAATTCTTACACTGGAAAAAGCATAGAAGTATTAGAAGGATTAGAAGCAGTAAGAAAAAGACCTGGAATGTACATAGGAAGCACAGGAATAAGAGGATTACATCACTTAGTTTATGAAATAGTAGATAACTCTATAGATGAAGCAATGGCGGGACATTGTGATACAATAAAAGTAACAGTGCATAAAGACAACTCAATAACAGTAGTAGATAATGGAAGAGGAATACCTGTAGATCTACACCCAAAATATAAAGTGCCTGCACTAGAAATAGTATTAACAAAACTACATGCAGGAGGAAAATTTTCAAAAGACAGCTACAAAGTTTCAGGAGGATTGCACGGAGTAGGAGTAAGCGTAGTAAATGCATTATCAAAAAAATTAGTAGCAAAAGTTTACAAAAATGATAAAATATACATACAAGAATATTCAAGAGGAAAAAAACTAACAGAAGTAAAAGAAGAAAAAAATACAACAGACATAAAAACAGGAACAGAAATAACTTTCAAACCAGATGAAGAAATATTTTCAGTATTAGAA
>WIAN01000044.1 GCA_015519985.1 Candidatus Woesearchaeota archaeon
GTATATTATGTTTGCTGTTTTGTAAGGATCATGTCTTATTAATGCTCTTATTATTTTATCTCCTTCTACTTTTTTAGGTATTTTTTCACTTATTAATTCTTCTCCTATAAATTTTGCTTTTTTTGTTTTAAAATTTTCTTTATCAACTATTACTAATTTTTCTCCTTCATTTGAATAGTATTCTAAAAATTCTTTTTTAGGAATTTTTGTATTATAAATTATATAATCTAAAATGTTTTCATAAGTGTATTCTTCTATTTTTTTAACAAAATCTGTTATTTTAAAATTTTCAGTATGATTTTTTTGTGTCATAATATTACATACATATACTTTTTTTGCTTTACTGTCTTTTAATGCTTCTTTTATTCCTTTAACTATTAAATTTGGAAGTAAACTTGTATATAAATCTCCTGGAGAAAAAACAATTAAATCTGATTGTAATATTGCTTTTATTGCTTCTTCATTTGCTTCTACTTCTTTGTCAAAAAATATTTTTTTTATCTTTTTTTCTTTCAAATCTATATTTTTTTCTTTTTCTATTATTTCGTTATTTTCTGTTATTGCTTTTAATCTTACATTTTCTAATGTTACAGGAATTACATTTCCTTTTACTTCTAATATTTTTTCTGCCATTTTTATTGCTGTTTTAAAATCTCCCGAAACTTTTTCTAATGTAGATAAAAATATATTTCCAAAATTTTGTCCTTTTAAACTTCCTTCTTTATATCTGTAAGAAAACAATTTTCTCCAAATTTCATCAGAATGAGATAATGCTACTAAATTTTGTCTTATATCTCCAGGAGGTAAAACTCCATATTCATCTCTTAATATTCCTGTACTTCCTCCATCATCTGCCATTGTTACTATAGAATTTATTTTTATATCAGGATAATTTTTTAATCCTTTTAGTATTGTGAAAGAACCAGTGCCTCCTCCTATTATTGTAATTGTTTTTTTTGCCATTTTATTTTTTTATTATTTATGGTTTGTAATATTGTTTATAATTATTATTTGATTATTATTTGTATTTTTAGTCTATTGTTATAAAATTATATTCTACATTGTTATTTTTTAAGAAATTATTGTTTAATTCTAAAAATATTTTTTCATCAAAATATTTTTTTTCTATAGGAATTTTTTTTTCTAAAAGATTGTTTACTAATTCTATCGCATAATTTTTACTTACATTTAATCTTTCTGAAATAATTTTGTATGATAATAATGATTTTTTTCTTTTATAATCCAATAGTAAAGCTAACAATTCTTCTTCTTCTCTTGTTAAAAAAATGTTTTCTACTTTCTTTTTTTCTATGTATTCTTCTTTATAATTGTTTAGTCCTATTTCTTTCAATTTTAATTCTATTTTTGCTATTTTTTCTGCTAATTTGTCTATTTTGTTGTTTAATAAACTTATATACTCATAATTTGAATGTATTTCTAATGTATTTTGATTTATGCTTTCTAAATGATCTTCTAATTCTTCTTTTATTTTTGAGAAAACGATTTTTAATTCTTCTCTTAAATTTTTTACTTCACTATTTTTTTTAAAGAAAGCCATGTTTATTTTGTTTTAAACAAAAGCTTATAAAATTTGTTGTTTTACAAAATATTAATGGAAAACTTTATTTCAAAATTTATTTCAAAAAAAGAATTAGAAATAATCCTTTCTAAACTCAAAAAATTTGAAGATGAAGATGTTAAAAGTAATATTTTTTTAGAACAATATTCTACTAATGATGTTGTTGCTTCTGAATTAGCATGGTTTATTTTTATGAATGATAAAATGAATGATAAAAATAACATGATTAATAATGCTGATTTTGGTTTTATTGATTTAGGCAGTGGTACAGGAATTTTAGGTATTTCTCTTTTATTTTATGGTTTTAAAATAATTTTTATTGAAAAAGATGTTAATGCTGTTAATGTTTTAAAACAAAATTTAAATTATATTATAACTGAATATGATGAATATTTTAAAAGTATTAATTTTGATGTTAAAAATAATTTTGTTATTATTAATAAGGATATTAATGATTTAGATGAAAGTTTTTTTGTTAATTATAAAAATTTTTATGTGATTATGAATCCTCCTTTTGGAGCTGTTAAAAAAAATAAACATGCTGATAAAAATTTTTTAGAAAAAGCTTTTAATTTTAATAAAGTTTATTCTATTCATAATTTTGAAAGTGAAAAAACATTAAATTTTTTAAAATCTATAAGTAGTGATTTTAATTTTTCTTTTAAAATTTTGTTTGAGAAAGATTTTATTATTAAAAAACAACATTTTTTTCATAAAAAAAATAAAAAAACTATAAAAGTGATAGTTGTTTTGTTTGAAAAAAATAAATAAAAAAATAATAAAAAATTGTTAAAAAAGCAATAACTTTATAAAGGGTTGTTTTTTCCCTATGCTTTATGGATGTTAATATTATAGAAGATGAAAAAAACAGATTTGTTTTTGAATTGTTAAGTCACGATCATACTGTTTTATTGCTTGTTAAAGATCATTTAAAAGATAATGAAGATGTTAAACTTTTAACATTCAGCGTTGGACATCCAGAAACTGGAAAACCTTTTTTTGTGTTGGAAACAAAAAAGAATAATGCTAAAAAATTATTTTTAAATTCACTTTCAGAAATTGAAAAAGATTTGCAAAAAATACAAAAAGATTTTGAAAAAAAATTATAATGATTTTGAAAGATAAAAATATTGCCCGTGGACTAATCTTTTGATTAGGAGGGCGGAGGTAATAAACATGAATAAAGAAAAAATAGTAAGTATTTTAAAAAAATTAAAAGAACAAAAAAAGAGAAATTTTGAACAACAAATAGATTTTATAATTAATTTTAAAGAATTGGATTTAAAAAAACCAGAAAATCAACTTAATTTCTTTGTAACTTTACCATTTAGTCCTGGTAAAGAAAAAAAAATTGCTGGTTTTGTTGATGTTGATTTGGTAGAAGATGCTAAAAAATATTTAGATTTCTATTTGACTCCTGATCAATTTCAAGAATATGCTAAGGACAAAAAGAAAATTAAAAAGTTAGCTGAAGAATACGATTTTTTTGTAGCTCAAGGAAACTTAATGAAAGACATAGCAGCTAATTTTGGTAGAGTTTTGGGTTCTAGAGGTAAAATGCCCGATCCTAAAGGGGGAATGATTGTACCTCCTAAAGGAGGAAACTTAAAAGACATAGTTTCCAGATTGAAAAAAACTGTAAGGGTAAGAGTTAGAACTACTCCTACTTTCCAAACTAGAATTGGTAGTGAAAAACAAGATGAAAATGAAGTTGCTGAAAATGTAAAACATTTGTTTGACCAAATTGTTTCTCATTTGCCTTCAGAAGAAAAGAATGTTAAAAGTGTATTTTTAAAAACAACTATGGGTAGTCCGGAGAGGTTGATGTAATATGGCTCATGTTTCTCAAAGAAAAAAAATTATTGTAGATGAATTAACAAATTTAGCTAAAAAGTATAACGTTATTGCATTATTAGATATGGAAGGAATGCCAGCAAATACATTACAAGAAATGAGAGAAAAATTAAGAAAACATGCTAAAATTGTTATGAGTAAAAAAAGATTGATGAAAATTGTTTTTAAAAATGTTGAATCTGAAAAAGAAGGAATTACAAAATTAGAAGAACATTTTAGAGGAATGCCTGCTTTATTATTTACTGAAGAAAATCCTTTTAGAATTGCTTCAATTTTAAAAAAGTCAAGAACACCAGCTCATGCTAAAGCTGGACAAATAGCTCCTGACGATATTGTTGTAAAAGCAGGACCTACTTCATTCCCTCCTGGACCTATTATTTCAGAATTAGGAAGTATAGGTTTAAAAACAGGAGTTGAAGGAGGAAAAGTAGCTATTAAAGAAGATAAAGTTGTTGTTAAAAAAGGAGAAGTTATACCTCCTAAAGTTGCTGAAGTTTTAACAAGATTAGATATTAAACCTGTGGAGTTAGGTTTAACTATGACAGCAGCTTATGAAAATGGAATTATATACACTCAAGATGTATTAGAAGTTGACGAACAACACTACATCGATTTATTAAAACAAGCTGCTTTAGAATCTTTTGCAGTAGCTTTAACACAAGGAATTATTACAGAAGAAACAGTAAAACCAATATTAGAGAAAGCTGCAAGAGAAGCATTTATGCTTGCAGTATTTAAAGACATTATTACAGAAGATACTGCTAAATTTATTTTAGCAAAAGCAGAAACTCAAGCAAGCAATGTTAAAACAAAAGCAAACTTATAAAAAGTTATATTGAAAAATAATATTTAAGGAGGAATAAAAATGGAATATGTATATGCGGCTATGCTTTTAACAAAAGCAGGAAAAAAAGTTGATGAAGAAGGAGTTAAAAAAGTATTAGAAGCAGCAGGAATTGCTGTTGATGAAGCTAAAGTAAAAGCTGTTGTTTCTGCATTAGAAAATGTAGATATTGAAGCAGCAATTAAAGAAGCTTCAACAATGACTGCAGCACCAGCAGCATCAGCTGCTCCAGCAACAGAAGCAAAAGCAGAAGAAAAGAAAGAAGAGAAAAAAGAAGAAAAGAAAGATGACACACAAGCAGCAGCTGGTTTAGGAGCTTTATTCGGTTAAACTTTTTTAAAAACTTTTTATATTTTTTTATTGTTTTAAATTAAAATTTTAGGTAAGATGAGAATGTCAGAAGAATTAAAAAAAGAATTGTCAGAGATTAAAAAAAAGTTAGATGAAAAAAAAGTTTTGAAAGAAAATGCTTTTCAAAGTAAAAAGAAGGTTAAAGAAGAATTTTTTAGTTTGATTAAAAAAATAAAAGAATTGAGAGAAGAAAGAGATGCTTTGACTAAACAAGTTAAAGAAGTTAAAGAAAAAGTTAAAGAAAAAATTGAAGTTCAAAAAGATCAATTGAAAAAAGTTAAAGAGTTAAATTCTAAAATTAAAGATATGCCTAAAGATAAAAAAGGTAAAGTTGTTAATCCTGAAAGTTTAAAGAAAAAAATTGAAGCTTTAGAATTTAAATTAGAAACTGAAGTTTTATCTCAAAATAAAGAAAAAGTTTTATTAGACCAATTGAAAAGTTTAAGAAAAGAGTATGATGCTGTTAAAAATTCTTCTGATGTTTTAAAAGAATATTTTGTTGAAAAAGAAAAATTAGATCTTATTAATAAAGAAATTAATGTTTTGAAAAAAGAATTAAGAGATTTATCTTCTAAATCTCAAAAAAAGCATGAAGAAATGGTTTCTTTAAGTAAAAAAGCTGATGAAGTTAAAAAAGTTTTAGAAGAAAAAGAGAAAGAATTTGATAAAATTAGAGAAGAATATTTGTCTATTGTTGTTAAATTTAAAGAATTGAAAGATAAACTTTCTGGAGAAAAAAATATTAAGAAAAAAGCAGAAAAGAAGAAGAAAGATTTAGAAAGAAAGAAAGTTAAAGAAGAATTAGATAAGGAACTTTTGGAAATGAAAAGAGAAGTTGCTAGAAAACTTAAAAATAAAGAAAAATTAACTACAGAAGATTTAATGATTTTACAAGGAATGAATGATAGAGAAATTGAAATGTATTTAAAATAATTTTATAACTTTTTTTTATTATTTTTTTTGTTGTTTTTGTTAAATTTTTATTTTTTTATTCTTTTTTTGTGTTTATATTTTTTTATTTTTAACTAAAAGTTTTAATTATTTTATGA
>WIAN01000045.1 GCA_015519985.1 Candidatus Woesearchaeota archaeon
CTATAGAATTATTCATAGCAATAACATCTTCTTTATAAGCATTTTTTTCATAATGTTGTAGTAAGTTTATTAAAATTTCATCATAAAAATTGTAGTTGTAAACATTCCTATTATAACCTAAAAATATTTCGTCAGCTCCACTTCCAGACAATATTATTTTATAACCATCTTCAAAAGCTTTTTTAGTATAAAAATAAGTTGTTAATCCTGAAGAAACTTTTAAAGAGTGAGGTTCAGTAATAGTTAAAGAAACATTTTTTATAGCTTCTTCTAACTCTTCTTTTTTAACCTTATAAAATTTTATTTTAAAATTTAACTTTTCAGCTAAAATTTTAGAATAATAATAATCAGAATTTTTTTTATCATAACCTTCAACATAAACATTAACCAAATCAACTTTAAAATTGTTCTTTTTTAAAATTAAAGCTAAAAGTAAAGAATCCACTCCTCCAGAAAAAGCTAAAGCAATCTTATTTTTTTCATACAATTCTTTAGAATGTAAAATAATATTTTTAACACTACTATTTAATTCTTCAAAAACACTTTTAGTTTTTAAAGGAAAAGAAATTGGTAAATGTTTTTTTACAATTCTATGATTTTTTTTATTGTAAATTAAAATTTTTCTAGGATGTAATTCTTTAACATTATTGTATTTTAAATTGTTGTCATAAAAAAATTTTTTAACACTAGAAACAATAAAAGAATTTTCATCATAAAAATAAACTAAAGGATTCAAACCTAAAAAATCTCTGAAAGAAAAAATATAGTTGTTTCTAAAATAAACAACAGCAAATTGTCCTTCTAAAAGATTATAAAATTCTAAAAATTTATTAGAAACACTAACTAAATCTTTTAAAGAAAAAAAGTCTAAAAAGTTTAATAAAAATTCAGTATCATTTTTAGAATTAAAATTTAAATTGTACTTTTTGTTAAAATAATTTTCAACTTCTTTAAAATTATAAATTTCACAGTTAGCAAGCAAAACACCTTTACCTAAAAATAAAGGTTTATTAAAAAAAGTAGTAGAATGTAAAGATTGATAAAAAAAAATATCATCTACAATTTTACTATTTTCAAAATCTCTACCTCTATTTTTTAAACTAACCAAATTTAAAGATTTGAAATTGAAATTATTCTTGTTGTATAAAGCCAAAATTCCACACATAAAAAAAGAGTAATAAATAGATTATATAAGTTTTTTTGTTGAAGAATAGTATTGAAATATTATTGATAGTAATATTAATAGTAATAGTACTATTACTTTTAGTATAAAAACAAAACTTTAAAACATTTACATTTTTAACTATTTTTAACTATAATAATTTCCTTCTTGTTTTTGTTTTCTGTCTAATACTGAATTTGGTTTGTTTATTCTTGGTCTTCCTGTTTCTTCATCTAATCTTACTGTAATATCTAATATTTTTAAAAACTTGTTAAGTCCTTCTTTTAAATTGTAAGGTCCTTCTCCAAGTCCTTTTTCTCCAGGAATTCCTGAAAATACCATTATAGAATCTGAAAGTATGTCTAAAAATAATAAGTCATGATCTACTATGAATGCTGATTTTTCTGTTTCGTCTATAAAACTTCTTATTGCTTTGCTTGCTTTTAATCTTTGTTCTACATCTAAATATGCTGATGGTTCGTCTAAAAGATAAATATCTGCTTCTTCGCTTAAAGTTTTTGCTATCCATACTCTTTGTAGTTCTCCTCCTGAAATGCTGTTTAGATTTCTAAATTCTAATTCTTCTAATTCTAATGGTTGTATTAAACTTCTTTTGTATTTTGTATAAGCATTTTTTATAAATTCTCCAATGAGAATGTCTTTTTTTTCTAAATATTGCGGTTTGTAAGATACTTTTAATTCTTCTTTTTCTTTTAATAATTTTCCTTCTGCTTTTACTTCTCCTGCTAATATTTTTATAAAAGTTGTTTTTCCTATTCCATTTTCTCCTACTATTCCTACTATTTCTTTTTTTCTTAATTTTCCTTCTTTTGTTTTTAATGTAAAACCATCATACTTTTTTTCTAAATCTGTCCATTCTATTATTGTTTCTTCTTTTGAAAGATTTTTTTCTTCTAATGTGTTTTTAAAATCTATTTTGTAATCTCTTATTCTTACATTTTCTTCTTTTATAAATCCTTGTAAGTAAGAGTTTATTCCTTTTTTAGCTGCTTTTAACTGACTTATTATTCCATAAGCTTTTGGAACTCCATAAACAATATGAACATAATCAGCAATATAATCTAAAACTATTAAGTCGTGTTCTACTACGAATACTGCTTTATCATTTTTTTCTTCATTCAAAATGTTTGCTACTTTTATTCTTTGTTTTATATCTAAATAACTGCTTGGTTCATCAACTAATAATAAATTGTAATCTTTTAAAAGTGAAGCTGCTATTGCTATTCTTTGTAATTCTCCTCCAGAAACTTTTTTTATATTTCTTTCTAAAATGTTTTTTAAATCTAATTTTTGTATTAAAAAGTTTAATCTTTCTTCACTAACATTATTTTTTTTCATTGTTTTTTCTAATAATTCTTTTACTGTTCCTTCAAAAACTTCAGGTATTTTTTCTACTAATTGTGGTTTTAAACTTGTTTTTATTTTTCCTGTAGAAATGTTTTCAAACAAAGTTTGTGCTTCACTTCCTTTAAAAGCATCTATTACTTTTTTCCAATCAGGTTTTTCATTATAATTTCCTAAATTTGGAATTAATTGTCCTGAAAGAATATTCATCAAAGTTGTTTTTCCCATTCCATTCCTTCCTAATAAACCTGTAACTGAATTATTTTTAGGAATAGCCATATTATACAATCTGAAAGAATTAACATCAAATTGGTGTAAAGGATTTTTTGTCAATTCGTCAGGCAAATTTATTATTTTTATAGCGTCAAAAGGACATCTATTCACACAAATTCCACAACCTATACAGGTTTCTTCTATTATTTTTGCTTTTTTATCTTCTCCTACAACAATACAATCTTTTCCTTCTTTATTAACAGGACATAATTTTATACAAAGATAATTACCGCAAGCTTGAGGATTGCATTTTTCTTTATCAATAACAGCTATTCTTGGCATAAAATATAGAAAAATTAAAAGATTTAAAAATGTTTGTAAATATACTTTCTTATAAACATACTTTCTTAATTGCTAATTTTTTAATTACAGAACAGATTAAGAATTTTTTAACATTAATATTTTTATATCTTCTTCTAAAGTTTTTAATTCATATTCTAACATTTGATTTTTAACTTTCTCTATAGATTTTAACTTTTTCTTTTTTGATTCTTTTAAAAATTCTTTTCTTGCTTTTTTTAAATAATCTAAAGCTTTTTCATAATTCTTATTTTTTATTTCTTCTTGCATTAAATCTAAATATTTTTCTATAAGACTTTTTTCTTTAATATCTTCTTCTAAAAGTTTTTTTAATTTAGGATTGTGTTTTTCTTCTTTTTGTTCTTCTTTTATATCTTCTTTTAATTCTTCTTCTAATTCTTTTGAAAAAGTTTCTTCTTCTAAAAGTTTTTCTTTAACAAAAGAAGTTTCTTCTTTTCTGTTTTTTATTCTTTTTTCTTTATTTCTTATTTTTTTATCTTTACTTTCTTCTTTACTTTCTGTTTTTTTCTCTTTTTGTTTGAATAAAACTTCTGTAAGTGGTTTTTTAATATTTTCTTTTTCTATATTTTTTATTCTTTCAGGAACATCTTCTAAAATTTCTTTTAAATTATGTAATAATTCTTCATTTTCAGAGTATAATTTTTGTTTAAAAGAAGAAACAACGTTTTTCAAATGAAACAATTGTTTTTTTAAAAGATCATTTTCTCTTTTCAAATTTTCAATTTTTTTCAACGCAGAATCTAACTTTTCCAAATCAAATTCTTTCTCTTTTTCTTTTAAAGAATATAATTCTTCTTCTAACTCTTTTTCTTTCAAATCTAAAAGTTTTTCTTTTTCTTTCAAATTTTCTTCTATTTTTTTAATTTCTTCCAATTCTTCTTTTTTTGGTTTGAATAAATCTTCATATTTTTCATATTCTTTCTCATACTTTTCAAAATCTAAATTAACGTTTTTAATAGCATCTTTTATATTTTCAAATTCTTCATTTTCTTGTTTTTCTAATAAAGAATAACTTACAGGATGTAAAGATTTTTCTTCTTCATCTAATCTTAAAGTTAAATTATTGTTAGACTCTAAAAGTTTTACATTACTATTTTCATCATCAAGTTTATTTTCAACACTAATTTTACTATCAGAATTTAAATTATCAACAACATTGTTTTCAATAATTTTTTCATCATACTTTTCATCATAAACATTACTATCTTTATTTTCAATTTTTTCTTCTGCTTCTTCATTTTCTACCAATTCTTCTATTTCTTTTGGAAGTTTTGGCAAATCTAAATTTTGAGAAAGCAAATCTTCTTCTAAAGATAGTTTTAAAGAATTATAATCTTCCTTTCCATCTTCACTTTTTTTACTTTTATTTTTTTTATTTTTTGTTTCTTCTTTTGGCTTTTCCCAAGTAATGATTTCTTCAGATTCAATTTCATTGTTTTTTGTAGTTTGTTTTGTAGTTTGTTTTTTAATAACATTTTTTTGTTCTTTTGTTTTTTTTGTTTCTTGTCTTTTTTTATTCATTGTTTTTTTATTTGTTTTTTTTTCTGTTGTGTTTGTTTTTTCTGTTTTTTTATTTTTCTTTAATTCTTCTAATGTTTTTTCTAATACTTCTTCTATTTTTTCAGTCAAAATATAATTTAAAATATTTAAAATATCATATTTTACTTTTGTACTTTTTATTTTTTCAGCATTCTCTTTGTCTAAAAAGTTTTTTTCAACCCAATCAGCAATTTTAATATTAAAATCTGTTTTTTCTAATTCTTTTTGAGTTTTAGAATCTAAAAGTTCAATAATATCATTAATATCAGAGTTTAAACTAATATTAAAAGAAGTTTCAACATCATTATTTTTATTTTTAACATTATCTTTTTTACTTTTGGACTTTTTAGAAAACTTTTCTTTTAAAGATATTACGCTCATAAAAGTTAAAATTTATAAAAACTTATATATAATTTTATCACTACTATAAAAAAAAGACATAAAAAGATAATAAAAAGATAATAATTTAAAAAACAAAGTTCATATTTTCAAATTTAAATAAATTTAAATACTAATGTTTAAAACAAATTTAAAATAAAATAATAAAATAATGTAAAATAGTAGGTGGTTTTATGGCAGAAGTTGTAATTACAATGAAATTAATGCCTGAAAGTCCTGATGTAAATTGGGATTATGTGTATGAAAAGGTTAATGAAGTTATAAAAAAACATAAAGGAGAAGTAGGTAAAAAAGAAGAAAAACCTGTTGCTTTCGGTTTAAAAGCTTTAGAAATAATATTTGTAGTTGATGAAAGTTCAGGAAGTACAGAAGCATTAGAACAAGAAGTTTCTGAAATACAAGGAATTGAAAGTGTTGAAATTACAGATGTAAGAAGAGCATTAGGATAAAAAAAATCATAAAACTTTTTTTAACAAAATTTTTAAATGAAAAAACTTTTCATTTTTTATGGTAAAAAAAATAATAAAAGAAAAAAGTAAATTTTTATTGTTATTTTTAATATTAGCGGTTGTTGTTTCTTTAAGTGCATGTACAACTCTAAACAACAACTATAATTATAATGATAACAGTGTTCAAAATTCTTTTATTAAAGATGTTGATGTATTAACTGCTAAAAAAATTATTGATGAAAATAAAAATAACAACGATTTTGTAATTTTAGATGTTAGAACTCCTGAAGAATTTAATTCTGGAAGAATTGAAAATTCTGAAAACATAAATTTTTACTCATCAGATTTTAAAGAACAACTTTCAAAGTTAGATAAAAATAAAGTTTATTTAGTTTATTGTAGGAGTGGAAGCAGAAGTGCAAAAGCAGTAAAAATAATGGAAGAATTAGGTTTTAAAAAAGTGTATAATGTTGAAGGGGGAATTATTAGTTGGAAAAAAAACAATCTTCCTTTAATATATTCTTAATAATGCCTAATATACTCTTAAAAC
>WIAN01000004.1 GCA_015519985.1 Candidatus Woesearchaeota archaeon
AAAATTAAAAAACCAAAAAAAGGTTTTAAACCTAAACTTTCAATATCAATACCTTTCTTAAAAGAAAATTTTTTATAAATATCATAAAAAACAAGCATAAAAACTCCAAAAACAGCAATAACAAAAATAAGTTTAGTAAAATTAAAACCAAAACTATTAACATAACCTAAAGTAGAATTAATAACATTATCAAAATTCTTACCAGGATTAAGTTCAGCAACAGTAGTCAAAACATTAGGAAAAAAATCTGCCCTAGTAGGAGCCTTAATCTTACCAAAAGACAAAGCAAAAAAAGGAGCAAAAATAGCATTCAAATTACCCCTAATAAAATAAACACTAATCATCATAACAATAGAATAAACAAAAGTAACAATCAAAGTACTTTTAACAACACTATTATTAACCAATTCAACAAACAATTCTTTAAAAGTTTTAAAAGAAAAAGAAAAATTATCTTTATTTTTAACATAAAAATTAAACAATTCTAAAAACAAAATAAAAGCAACATAAACAATAACACTAGCAAAAATAAAATCAGGAACATACCACCAGCCACCCCAAGCGTAACTAAACAAGCCAGAAACAAAACCAGAAAGTAAAGCATACAAAATTTTTAAAGAAAACTTTTTTTGTCTTAAACTCAAAATGAAAAAGAAAAAAGTCAAAACAGGAAAAAATAAAACCCAAGCATCAGTATCAGCCCTACCAAACAAAGTTCTGTTCAAACTACCAACAATCAAAACAGAAGTTAAAGAAGAAAAAAAAGCACCATAAACATCTAAAACAAACAAACCAATAAAAAACAATAAAACAGCCATTAAAGTATAAACAAAAACAGGGTAATACATAGCAGCCCTTTCAGGAGTTAAATCAGAATTAAAAAAATTTAAAAATTTATACCAATAAGCTAAAAAGTAAGCATGCCATCTATCAGGAGTTACCTCTCTACCAATAGGAGCAAGTTGTTTAGAATCCCATTCTTTACCATCAACAATTTTATAACCAATATGACCAGTATATAAAATATTTTTAGCATACCTCAACCAAAAGTAAGGATCAATATCGGGCATATAAGCCCAATCAGTCCTATCATTATGTCTAAAAAATGCTTTTTGCTGTTCAGAAGCTTGTTTAATAGCATTATTAATTTGTTCTTTAACTCCTGGTTGAGAAATGTATTTTTTAAACTCTTCATCTACTTTAGAAGAAATAATATAATCAGGAACACCAGGATATTGTTGTTTAATACTATTAGCAATTTGAACTTTAATATTATTATACACATTAGCTTTTACAGAATCATCAATAGCAGGCAAATTCAAAGGTTGCATTCTAACATTAACAGAAACAAAAACAACAAACAACAATAATAAAAAAACAGAAAAATTATACCAAAATTTTTTATTAAACTTTTTAAAATTCAACTTTTTAAAAAAAGAAAGGTCTAATTCAAAATCTTTATTTTCTTCAAAATCATCTCTATTGTTTTTTGACATAAAAAATTCAACCCCAAAAATTATTATAAAAATGGATAATAAAAAAATTAAGAAAACAAAACCATTTATAAACCTTATTAAAAAAATGAAAAATTTTAAATAAAACAAAAAATAGAAAATTTATTATTGTGATTAAAATGTCATTAAAACTAAACAGCATTAACAATTTTCCTACACTAGAAGAATTTTTAACAGTAGAAAAAACAATAAAAAAATATGATGGAGAATTAAAAAAAACAATGTTATGGAAAAAATTGCCAAAAAAAATTTCTTATAAAAAATACAAAACAATAATAGACTATTTATTAAAAGAAAAAAAGATCTCTTTAGATTCTGAAGGAAAACTAGGCTGGATATATTATCCAAACACAACAAAATATTTTTTAAAAAATATTAAAATCTAAACAATTTTAATCCTTCTAATAATAATGAAGGTTTATTCAAAGCTAACTTTAAAATCAATTTTAAAGGAAAATCTCTGCTTTCATTACTAACAACTTTTTCTATCTTTTTATCATCTAACTTTTTTAACAAATTATAATAATCTTTAACAGAATATTTGTTTAACAGTTTTCTAAAATAATAATGAACAGTTAATTCTAAATGTAAATTATACAAATCTTTCTTATAAGGCAAATTTAAAAGTTTATTAGAAAAAATTCTGCTACTTTCTAAACTAGTAATAATGCCTCCGCCTGTAGTTGCCTTGTTAAAATTACCTGCATCACCAACTAAAAAAATTCTTTTAGTAAAAGTTTTATTAAAAGGTTTATACAAAGGAATATTACCTCCTTGAAAT
>WIAN01000046.1 GCA_015519985.1 Candidatus Woesearchaeota archaeon
GATAAACTATGGAAGATTAATCTTTACAAATATTGGAGATTACTATATACTATTTTTGGAGATGATGAAAAAGTAATTGTATTAATACTAAAAATATCAGATCACAAAGAATATAATAATCTCTTTGGATACAAAAAAAGATAACAATTACTAAATTCTAAATAAATTAAAAATCATAAAGTTTTTAAATGATAAGATAACACAATTATTGTTTATCTTACATCAACAGATTTTTTTGTTGTTATTGGGGGTTTTTATTTTGAAAGAAAATAAAGAAAAAAGCAAAGAGAAAAATGAAAAAAAAGAACAAAAGTATAAAGAACAAAAAGATGAAGTTGAAGTTTTAAAACAAAAAAATAAAGAGTTAGAAGAATTATTAAAAAGATTACAAGCTGATTTTGATAATTATATAAAAAGAACAGAGAAAGAAAAAGAAAAAATTAAAGAAGAAGCTAAAATTGAAATTTTTAAAGAACTATTAACTTTAATGGATTCTATAGAAGCAGGAATATTAGCAGAAAAAAATGAAGAAAGCGAAGCTTTCAAAGGATTAATTTTAATACATGAAGAATTAAAAAAATTGTTTGAAAAAAACAACATTTTAGAAATAAAAGCTTTAGACGAACCTTTCAATCCAGAATTTCATGAAGCTTTAATGCAAAGAGAAAGTGAAGATAAAAATAAAGTTATTGAAGTTTTACAAAAAGGTTATTTGTATAAAAATATTGTTTTAAGACATTCAAAAGTAATAGTTGGAAAGTGATTAAAATGTTTGAAATGCAAGTAAGAAGAGATAAAAGAATAACTTTTGAAGAATTAGTTGAATTTTTATTGAAAAAAAATGAATATTTAGAAGAAAAAATATTTTTAGAACATGATAAAGAATTTTGGGTTACTGATTATGATCTTTACAAAGCTTTATTATTATTGAATAAAAATAAAGATATTATTTTTAGAGTTGCTAAACTTTTAGAATTTGTTACTGTAATACCAAGCGAAAGTATTAATGAGAAAAAAAAGCCGTTAAGTTTTGAAGAGTTAAAATATTATTCTAACAAATTTAAATTGAAAAAAACAAAAAAGCAAGAAAAATAAAATAGGTGGTTTTTTATGAGTAAAATTATAGGAATAGATTTAGGAACAAGCAATTCTGCTGCTGCAGTTGTAATAGGAGGAAAACCAACAATAATACCTGCTGCTGAAGGAGCAAGTCAATATGGTAAAGCTTTTCCTAGCGTTGTAGCTTTTACAAAAGAAGGAATATTAGTAGGAGAACCTGCTAGAAGACAAGCAGTTACAAATCCTGAAAAAACTATTACAGGAGCAAAAAGAAAAATGGGTACAAATTTTAAATACACTATTGATGGAAAAACTTACACTCCTCAACAAATTTCTGCTTTTATATTGCAAAAAATAAAAAAAGACGCTGAAGAATTTTTAGGGGAAAAAGTAGAAAAAGCAGTAATAACTGTACCTGCTTATTTTGACAATGCACAAAGACAAGCAACAAAAGACGCTGGAAAAATAGCAGGTTTAGAAGTTGTTAGAATAATAAACGAACCTACAGCTGCAAGTTTAGCTTATGGGTTAGATAAAGATAAAGAACATAAAATTTTAGTATTTGATTTAGGAGGAGGAACATTAGATGTTACAATAATGGAATTAGGAGACGGAGTTTTTGAAGTAAAAAGCACATCAGGAGACACACAATTAGGAGGAAGAGACATGGATTTAGCATTAAAAAAATATGTTGTAGAACAATTTAAACAAGAAACAGGAATAAATTTAGAAGAAGACGATGTTGCAATGCAAAGATTAAACGAAGCAGTTGAAAAAGCAAAAATAGAATTATCAACAGTTTTAGAAACAGATATTAATCTTCCTTATATTACAGCAGACAGTTCAGGACCAAAACATTTGAATATGAAAATTACAAGAGCAAAATTAGAAGAGTTAGTAGAACCAATAATAAAAAAGATGAAGATGCCTTTAGAAAGAGCAATACAAGACAGTGGTTTTACAAAAGAAGAAATTGATAAAATAATATTAGTAGGAGGACCTACAAGAATGCCAATAGTAAGAAAGTTTGTAGAAGATTATATGAATAGAAAAGCAGAAAGAGGAATAGATCCTATGGAAGCAGTAGCATTAGGAGCTTCAATACAAGCAGGAGTATTAGCAGGAGAAGTTAAAGACATATTACTATTAGATGTAACTCCTTTAAGTTTAGGAATAGAAACTTTAGGAGGTGTATTTACAAAACTTATAGATAGGAATACTACAATACCTACTAA
>WIAN01000005.1 GCA_015519985.1 Candidatus Woesearchaeota archaeon
GTTATATTGTTATTATTCAATTTTAATGAGTTTAAAGATTATAATGTTCCAGAATTAGGATACTTTTTTGTTTCTTTTGATAAAGATTTTTTAAAAAAAGTAGAAGAAAAAAATGCTTTTGAAAATTTGTTAGAATATTTACATATTATTAAAGATTCTTTAAACATTATTTTAGGAGAATATTTTGAAGAAAACATTAATATTCTAAACAAATTATTTTATAATTATGATTTTGATACTTTTAAAATTACAGCTTTAATAAAAGAAATTTTAGAATATGATAGTAAAAGAGCATACAAATATTTGAATAAAAAATTAAAATAACAATAAAGTATAAAGTAGGTTAAAATGAAATTTTTAGATTTTGTATTTTACATCTCATACTTTTTTGCAATGTTTTATTCAGTGTATTTGTTAATTTCTTTTTTAGAATACTATTTTTTTAACAAGAATAATGAAAATAAAGATAATAAAAAAATTTTTTCTGCTACTATTGTAATACCTGCTTATAATGAAGAAAAAAATATAAGAAAAACAGTAGAGTCAGCAATAAATTTAAATTATCCTAAGAACAAATTTAAAATTGTAATTGTTAATGATGGAAGTACTGATAATACTTTAAAAATAGCAAGAGAATATGAAAAAAAATATAGTAATGTTAAAGTTATAAATCAAAAGAATATTGGTAAAGGAGCTTCTTTAAATAAAGTTTTAAAACAAACTAATACTGATTTGTTTATTGTTTTTGATTCTGATAGTAGAATAGAAAAAAATGCTTTGAAAAATATAATAAAATATTTTGATGAAAATACAGCAGCTATAAGTCCTTTTATGATAGTTGAAAAACCAAAAAATTTGTTGCAAAAAGTTCAATATTTAGAATATTTAATTTATAGTTTTATAAGAAAAATACATAGTATAAGTGAAATTGTAAGTGTAATACCAGGGCCTTTCAGTGTTTATAAAACAAAAATATTAAAAAAGCTTAATGGTTTTGATGAAAAAAGCATTGTTGAAGATCAAGAAATAGCTTGGAGATTGCAAAAAGAAGGTTATAAAATATTACAAGATGTAAATGCAAAAGTTTATACTGAAACTCCTGACACTTTAAAAAAGTTGATTAATCAAAGAAAAAGATGGTATAAAGGAGCTTTACATACAATAGTAAAACATAAAGATGTTCTTTTCAAATCAAAATATGGTAATTTTGGTTTAATACAAGCACCGACAGTTGCTTTTGGAAGTTTTATAATGCCAATAATAGGAATAATATTATTGTTTAACCTTTTAATAATACCTTTTTATAAAAAAATAGAATACTTTTTTTACTCTGGTTTCTATTATAATTTTGATTATACAAAATATTTGTTTGACATAAAAACTTTTTGGTTAAACACAGATTTTACAAGAATAATATTAGCATTTTTTTTAATAGTGATATCTGCATATTGGATTTTTAACTCTTTTTTTTATGCTGACAGAAAATTTAATAAAACAGACATAATACCTTTAATAATATACATGTTTTTTTACTATATAATTTTAGTTTATACTTGGATAATTTCAATAATAGAATTTTTAACAGAAATAGTAAAAAAAGAAAAAAAATACGTTTGGTATAAATAACAATAAAAAAATAAAATTAAAAAAATAGGGGAGTTTTTTGAAAGACAAAATAAAAAAAATAACTCAAAAAAGAAAAAAAGATTATATAAAATTTTTTGCAGCTTTTTTAATTACTTTTTTAATTTTTATAAGCAGTTTTTTATTAGGATTTTATATTGATAAAAACAAATATGAAGTTTTAAATTTAAAAGTAGAAAAACAAGACATAGATTTTGAAAGTTTACAATTACAATATTTGTTTTTACAAGAATTTAAAGGTAATGAAAGCAATAAATGTAGTTTAATAGAAGGAATTATGAATAATAATTTGAAAGTTTTATATCCTATACTCAACAAAATTTTAGATTATGAAAAGAACAAAGAAGAAAATTCAGAAAAATATTCTTTGTTGTTAAGCAAATATAACATTTATAATACAAAATATTATTTGTTAGCAGAAAAAAGTAAAAAAGAATGTAATAATGATATTGTAGTAGTATTGTACTTTTTTAATACAGAAGATAAATGTAAAAGTTGTAAAGGAGAAAGTTATATTTTATCAGGTTTGAAAGAAGAATTTAAAGAAAAACTTTTAGTATTCCCTTACAATCTAAACAACATTGATAATGATTTTACATTACAATTAATGGCAAAAACATACAATATTACAAAAACACCTACAATAATAGTTGACAATGAAATAAGAATAGAAAAGTATATAGGGAAAAAAGATTTGAAAAAAATAATTTGTGAAGAATATAAAAATAAACCTTTAGTATGTTAAAATGA
>WIAN01000047.1 GCA_015519985.1 Candidatus Woesearchaeota archaeon
AAAACCAATAAAAAACAGAATGATAGTACACGGATGCGTAATAAAAGACCCCGACGACCCAAAAAAAGCAACAACATACTTCTCAGCACCAATATATAGAACATACACACCAGAATACGCAAACAACAACTAACCCTTTTTATTCAAAACACACAAAGGAAAAAAACCAGAAGAAGAATCAAAAATAAAATTATAAAATTTTTTACATCCAGCCTTTGAAGGTTCCTATTATTAATAGTAATCCTCCTATTGTGAATAAAAAGTCGTTAAACATATCTAAAAAGCTTGGTAGAGTAAAACCTATAATTCCAAAAGAGTTTAATAATGGAATTAAACCTATAGTTAAAAGTATTAAACCTACTATTATTGTTATGTGTCCTATTCCAAATGAAAAACTTCTATCTTCACTTATTCCATCTATAATAAGCCATATTCCTCCTATTACTGCTAAAATCCATAATATTAAATTTCCTATTGGAGGAAGAGAAAAAGCAATAATGTTAAATTTGTTTAATAATGGAATTAAACCTATAATTAAAAATATTACTCCTAAAATGAAACTTACAAATTTTCTCATAATAATCACCTAGTAATATTTAACAAATATTGTTTTATAAAAGTTTTGTTTTTTATTAATAAAAATGATAATGGTCTCTGCATCTTGGAGCATAACTTTCTGTGCTTCCAACAAGTACTAGAGGAGAATCTTTAGGAGCTACTTTTCCGTCTATAAATCTTTGTACTCTTGTAGCTTCTCTTCCACATATTTCTCCATTTTCTTTATAAGTGCAGATTGCTTTCAAATAAACTACATCATCTGCTATTCTTATTAATTCTGACATGTCTTTTTTTCCATCTTTAAATTTAAAATAGTCATCTTTAAAATCTTTTAACAATCCTGAAACTACAACAATACCATTGTTATTTACATGTTTTTTTAATAATGATAAAACATCGCTTTCTAAAAATTGTATTTCATCAATTCCTAAAACTTTTATATCAGGATTGTACTTTTTTTCTAAATCTTCATAACTATTTACTATTGTTGCTGGAAATTCTAGTTTGTCATGGCTTGAAACGTTTTGTTTTGAATACCTATCATCTATGCTTGGCTTGTATAATTGTATTTTATAACCTGAAATTTCTAGTCTTTTTAACAATCTTATTAGTTCTGTGCTTTTTCCAGAAAACATAGTTCCTACTATTGCAGTTATTGTTTTTTCCATAAAAAATTTTTTGTTTATTTTTATTTTAAAGATTTTTGTTTTGTATTGTATATATTAAAAAAGTTTATAAAAGAGAATAAGTTACTACTTTTGAATAACATACAAAAATGGGAGGTTTTTGTAATGAATGCAAAAAACGAAATTTCTTGGCTTTTGGAGAAACAGGTTGGAGATATTGTTATCATGGGAGAAGATCATTACGAAAGAACAATAGATGATTTTATAGATTTAAAACCAGGGGAAGAACTTTCTAGAGAAGAGATTAAAACATTTCTTTCAGATCTTTATACGTTAACAGCAAGAGCTTATTTAGCAAGAGCTTCACATGAAGCTATGAAAGCAGATAGAACATCAGTACATTCTTGGATAGATAAAGCAATCAGAAATTATTTAACTCCAGAGCCATATTTATGGAATTTAAAAACGCATACTGGTTTCTCTGGTTTTGTAGACAAGATTGAAAAGTATGGAGGATTAGGAGTAAATGCAGATGATTTAAAAAGTTTAGTAGTTGTAGAAAAAATGATTTATGAAGTGTTACACACCCAAGTTACCGCTGAATTATTATCAAAAGGAAAAGAATATAAATCTTCTTTTAATGAAAATAACACAGAGTTTAGAGAAACCCCCTTATTTGAAACTGAAATTGATAGAAACAGAAGGAGAGCAAATGAAGTTAAAAGAAGACTAGACTAGTTATTAGGTTACAAACCAAATCCAGAAGAATCTGTACTAGTTAAAGATGCAGACTTAAGGCTTAGTCTGTATAAAGGTTTAAAAAGTTTAGCAGAGATAAAAGCAGAAAAAGGAAACGTGCTAGATGATATTTTTTATAAACGTTCAAATGAATGATTAAAAAAAGTTTAGTAAAACAATAAAAAATCTTTTTTTTCTTTTTTAATATGGTAAAGTTTTTAAATACTTCTTTTATCCTTTTTTGTATGGAA
>WIAN01000048.1 GCA_015519985.1 Candidatus Woesearchaeota archaeon
AAAGACAACATTATTTTTTTAGATATTGAAACTTATGGTTATGATAAAAATAAAAATATTACTTTTATAGGTTTATCTGATGGAGAAAATTTTAAATTATTCAATCCTAACAATATTACTTTTGACATTTCTAAAATTTTAAAAAACAAAATGATAGTTACTTTTAATGGTAATGTTTTTGACATTCCTCATATTAAAAAAAAGTTAAATTATAATTTTGAAACCAATTTTTTTATTGATTTAAGATTTTTATTAAACAAAATAAATATTAAAGGTTCTTTAAAAGAAGTTGAAAAAAAATTTAATATTAAAAGGAATTTAAAACTTTCTTCTGGAGATCCTTTATTGTTGTATAAAAAATTTTATGCTACTCAAGATTATTATTATTTAGAATTGTTGGAAGAATACATAAAACAAGATGTTGAATCTCTAATAGTTTTACTCCCAAAAGTATGGGAAATTATTTCCTGAATATGGGGAATTATCTGTTTTTGTTCTTTCTGGATTTTTTAAACTTCTGCGAATTTCATATCCTACTGCTGCTGCTACCATTAATGTTCCTACTATTGGTTCTAAATTTTGGTTGTGTTTATCAACTTTATCACTATTAGCTAAAACATAACCTGCAAGAGTTAAATATGCTGTTCCCATTCCTAAAAATATTGTTTTTAATATTCTACCAAATTTCTTTAAACTTTTCTTTTCAAACTCTTCATTTTCTATTCCATTTACAGTTTCTTCCAAACTCATATTAATCAACTTTTATGGAATTCTAAACTGTTTATAAAACTTTCTTTTTTTATTACTTTAAAATAATGATTATTGTTTTTTTTAAAAAGTTTTATAAATAAAAAATTGTTAAAATCTAATGATGTATTTTAATTATAATAAAACAAAAAAAAAGGCACAAGTTACTTTGTTTGTAATAATAGCAATGATAATATTGTTAGGAATAATTTTAAGTTATTCTTTTATAAAAAGTTTAAACACTAATTTTAATTCTGAAGAATTTAATTTTATACAAAATTCTTTTCAACAATGTTATGAAAATAATTTAAAAAGTAATATTAAAACTTTAGCAAGAAACGGAGGTTATTTGTATTTAGATAAAGATGAGTTTGAAAAATATTTAGAAAATAATGATGTTAAAGGTTATTTTTTTAAAAACAATTTTTATCCTTACTATAATTATTTAGACAATAATGTTTTAAAAACTTCTCTTCCCACTATTAGTTTTATTGAGGAAGAATTGTCTTTTTTTACTAATAAAAAAACGGAAAATTGTATAATTAATAATATTGAAAAATATAATTCTAACACTACAAACAAAATTTTTTATAACAATATAAAAGTTGATAGTAAAGTTGTTATTTCTGAAGATAAAATAAAATATTCTTCTACATTAAAAGGTACTTTTAAAAAAAATTCTGCTACTAAAAGTTCTTTTAAAATTTCTGATTCTTTCAATTCTGATTTTAAAAAAATGTATGATATTGTTAAAGGTTTTTCTTCTTATGAATATTTTACTGGATTTTTAGAATATTATATTTTAGACATTATTTCTTTAAATGATGGTGTTGGAAAAAAATATCCTCCTTTTTATGCTTTAGATTTTTCTTATAATATTAACTTTTGGAATTCTAATACTGTAAGTAGTGAATTAAAAAATGATATTAAAAAACAATTTTCTATTTTTAGATTTTCTTCTAAAGATGATTTAGAAAATTATAATACTCTTCCTTTAATGTTGAAAAGAGCTTTTATTACTTTAAAAAATAAAGATGATTATTTTGGAGATTATGCTTTTTTACATTTTGTTGATGTTCCTGATGTTGATGTTAAATTTAACAAACAACTTTTTGTTTCTGGAGAAAAAATTAATATGCCTGTTGACATTTTATCTTCTTTAATTCCTATAAGAGTTTATTATACTAAATATGATATTAAAGCTCCTATATTATTCTCTGTAAGAAGTAAAAATTCTGATTTATTGTTTAATTTTGCTTTTGAAACTAATATAAAACATAATTCTCCTGTTAAAGAAAAAGTTTCTCCTTATATTGAAGATTTTAATGTTAATGATGATGCTGTTTTTTTAGAAAAAGTTAGAGAAAGTGATTTTTATTGTAGAAAACCTTTAGGTAATAAAGTTTCTTTTGAATTTTATGATGAAGACAATAATAAACTTGACAATGTTAATATATTGTTTTTTTGCGGAGATGAATCTTGTGCTTATTCTTATAATAGCAATAACAATAAGGTTACTCTTCCTTTATGTTATAATGCTAAAATTTCTTTTAAACATAATGATTTAGATTTTGATAATATTAATGATTATAAAAGTTTAGATAATTCTTTTGAAGACAGTTTTTCATTAGTAGGATATAAAAAACATAAATTGTCTTTGAAAGTTAATATTTATGATTTGTTAAAAGTTACTGAAAGAGAAGCAGAAGAAAAAAGCAGTAAATTGTTTAAAGACAAAAATAGACTTATAAGTTTAAAACCTGATCATTATGAACTTTCTTCTAATAAGAGGTTTTTTGAAAATGGAGAAAATCTAATTTTAACTTTTAAAAAATTAAACTCTGACTTTTTTTATTCTATAAAAATTAACAATTCTAATTATAATGATTATAAAGAAATTTATTTGTATCCTGGAGATTATTCTTTAAATATTCTTCTTTTAAAAAAGTTAGATGAACCTTTTTATATTCCTGAAAGAGAAGATTGTGTTTTTGGCTATCCTAACTTTGTTTGTATTGGAAGACAAAAGTATGATAAAGTAGAATTTAATAATACTTTTTTAGAATTTTCTTTCAATTATAATGAATCTTTACCTTTCAATATTCCTTTTGATAAAGTTAAAAATGATAATGCTGTTTTAGAATTTAATATTCCTGCTTTTGTTTTATTTAAAGTGCCTGAGAACGAAAGATTTATAGATGATTTGTCTTTTATGGATTATGGTAGTGAAATATTTTTAACTAACAATAATTTAGGTGTATTTTTAAGATGAAAAAATTTGAATATAACAGATGTGATAAAACTAAGAATAATAATTTTAAAACTTATTATTTATCTTTGTTAGTTTTATTCTTCTTTTTATTTTTTTCTTTTAATGTTTTTTCTTTGTCTGTTGAAAATTTTAATTTTGAAAATTCAAATATTATTAATAACAAAATTTTTATTCCTAAAAGTGGTGTTTTAAAAGTTACTTTTGACAATAATGTTAATGTTGATGATGTTTATTTAACTTTAAATTCTAAAACTTTAAACTTTTATAATTGTGAAGATAATGTTTGTTCTGTAAATTTAAACTTTTATTCTGGAGGAAAATATGAATTGAAAGTTTATGATAATACTGGTTTTTTAGATAAAACTATTTTTGTTGTTGATGTTTCTCCTGTTGTTGTTAATAATGTTAATTTTTTTTCTGAAGATAACAGTGTTTTTTTAAATGTTAATTTTAAAGATTATGCTGATTATGACAATAAAATTTTAGGTTGTGGTTTGAAAAGTTTAAAAATTTTAGATTCTGATAAAAATGTTTTGTTTGAAAATAATTATAATAATGTTCAAAATTCTTTAAAAGTTAATGTTGATTCTTTTAAAGAAAAATTAAATTCTAATCTTATTTTTGTTTTTGAAGATTGTTTTGGTAATAAGAAAGTTTATAATTATAATAATATTTTAGATTTGGAAAGTCCTAAAATTTTGTCTGTTAATGGACAGAATGATAATTTAAAAGTTTCTTATAAAAATAATGGTTTTGAAAAATTGTTGTATTTTGATGTTAAAGTTGAAGAAAATAATAATGTTGATTTGGAAAAAAGCAGTGTTAATTTTAAATCTTCTTCTATTAATATTGTCAAAAAGTTTTCTTCTTGTAATGTTTTTTATGAAAATAAAAAAAAGTTTTTTTCTTGCAGTGTTGTTATTCCTTTAACTTATGTTGAAAAAGATTTTTCTTTGAAAGTTTTTGTTAGTGATGGTAATAGTATTTCTTCTAAAACTTTTAATGGAGAAATTTTAGTTGATGATGTTAATCCTAAATTTTTGTCTTTTAAATCTAATTCTTATGGTTATAATAATGAAATGTTTTTGAAAGATGTTTTTTATGTTGATTTTGAAGAAAACTTTTTTATTGATAAAAATTCTGTTGTTGTAAAATTGAATAATTTTAATTCTTTAGAATTATCTCCTGACTTTTGTTATAAAAAAAAAGATAACATTGTTAGGTGTGTTTTTAACATTTCTAATATTTTAGATGATATTAAGAATTCTGTTGATTCTTTAGAAGCTACTTTGATTTCTGCTAAAGATGAGAATGATAATGAGGTTATTTTTTCCTTTACTGATGACAGATCTGCAATTTTTTATTTTGATGATAAAAAACCTTCTGTTAAAACTGTGCTTTTTAAAATTAATAGTGAATATTATTCTGATCTTGTTTTATCTGAAAATTCCAATTTTATTTTGAGAGTTATTGTTTTTAAAGAAGGAAGTGTTTTGTCTAATGTTTATTATTTAAAATACTCTTCTGAATCTGATTATGAAAAAGTTCCTTTGAAAAAAATTTCTTGTTATGAACAAGAAAAATATTATGTTTGTGACTATGAAGGTTTTGAGTTGAATAAAAATACAGTTCTTAACTTTTTGATTGAAGATTCTTCTGGAAATAGTGTTGTTGTTAAAAAAAATGTTTTGTTTTCTGATAATAATGTTAATTTAATTTCTGACGCTTGGTTTTTAAGTGATATTATTGTTTCTCCTAAATATTTTATTCAAAGTTATGATTCTGATTTTTCTGTTAATATTCCTCTTTTAAGATCTGAAATTAATCCTAATGGAAAATTGTCTTCTTCTATAGTTGAGTGTTCTTCTGAAAATGCTGATTTTACTTTTGTAAATTCTTATGTTGATGATGTTAATGATGAAGTTGTTGTTTCTGGTTCTTTAATTTCTAATTCTGATTCTAAGATTAAAGTTGATTGTGAATTAAAAATTAAAACTTATGATGAAACTGATAATTCTTTTTCTAATTTTGAATCTCATAATTTTTCTTTCTATTTATTCCCTTTTGGTTATGAAGATAATAATATTTTTAACTCTGATGGTTCTTTTAAAAGAGATCTTTTAACTTCTTCTACTGCTATTTCTATTTTGTCTTCTGCTGATAAATTGTTATCTACTTCTGAAGATTTATGTAATGTTTTGACAGCTATCAAAACAGGTAGTGTAACTTCTGATGCTATTGCTATTACTGTAAAATATGGTATTGTTACTTCTGCTGCTTATCCTTCTGTAAAAAGTATTGCTGATAGAATTTTCAATCTTAATGAAAATTTTGAAAAGTATGGAGAAAAATTTTGTGAATTTGTTTATTGTAATAATGAATGGACTGATAAAGTTGAAAATTTTTATAATAATTTAGAATTGCCTTTACAATCTAAACTTGAAGGTTATGGTTTGACTTTTAAAAAGAAAGATGTTAGAGATTCTTTAATTTTATCTTCCATTTCTTTATGTGTTCCTGGTATTGTTAAAAATATTAAAAGAATACAAAATATTGATTGTGCTTCTAAACTTTGTTATTTAGAAGCTTCTAAAGGTAATGTTCCTTTCTCTTATTGTGATGTTTCTTCAAGTATTGCTTATTGTCAATATACAGGTAATGAAATATTACAAATTGTTCCTTTCGGTGATTTTGTTGATTCTTTTGGTGTTATAGGAGATATTATTGAACATCCTTTTACTGCTTTGTCAGGTTGGATTGTTGATACTGCTTCAAAGTACATTGAAGAGGTAAGAGTTGTTATTGAAGCTAAAAAGTTAGTAGAGATTTTTTCATCTTTTGGTTCAGAAGATAATAGTGTTGAAAATATTTTTGATGATAATAGTTATTGTACTACTTTAAATGAAGAATTAGAACGTTTAGAAAATAATTAAAATAATTAAAACAGGCAGGTTTTAGATAAAATAGATAAAGTTTAAATAGATAAAATTTATTTTGTAGTTGATAAAAATGAATAAAATAAAGATGAAAATTAATAAAACAAAAAAAGAAAAAAAAGTTGTTAGATTGTTAGTGTTTTTTTTAGTACTGTTTTTTGTTTTATCTTTATTTTCTAATGTTGTTTTTTCAGATGATTTATCAGATGGAATGGGTAATGCTGTTAGTCCTGGTTCTTCTTCTATTGGTTCTAATGATGCAGGTAATACTGGTACTGATAATCCTAGTAGTGGTTCTTCTGATACTGGTTCAAATAGTAATTCTGATTCATCTAATTCTAATAATAGACGTTTATCTATTTATGGTTCTGATTTTAAATTTCGCCAAGGTAATTCTGATAGGCCTTTATCTATTTCAGGTTCTGATTTTAAATTTCGTCCTAAAACTAGTAAGTTTAAAGATTATGATTTTTCTTTAAGCAGGATTAATGAATATTCTGATTATATTTATAGTTTGACTTGTAATTGTAAATTTGATGATTCTTGTTCTGACTTTTTGAATGTTTATTGTGCTAATACTAAAGATTTTCTTCCAGATTATTTAAAATGGACTGTTGATTTTTTTAAAAATCCTGTGAATACTGTTTGTAATTCTTTCCTTCCTAATATTAATTATAAAGGTTTAGGTGTTTCTTTAAATCAAGAATCTCTTTCAGATCAAACAATGCCTTCTAATAATGTTAATGCTTATATTCAAGCTGCTAGATCTTTACAAGAAGATACTTATTTTTATTATTTTAAATTTTATTTTTCTCCTAAAAAAGAATATTCTTCTAATAATATTGTTTTTAAATTTTTGATTTCTGGAGCTTATGAAAATGCTGATTTTGATGTTGAAGAATCAAATTCTGGTTTTACTTTGATTAAAACTTTGAATACTAATAAGAATATTGAAAAAGTTTGTATGTATTTTGATCCTATTCCTGAAGGTTTTTCCTCTAACTATTTTTGTGCTGATGTAGTTGATATTTAAAATGAAAAGATTTTTAAATTAAAAACTGTTAAAATTTTTTTAATGTATAAGAAACTTTTTAAGAATAGAACTGCACAAGTAACTTTTTTTATAATTATAGCTGTTTTGTCTTTATTGTCTATTGTTGCTGTTGTATATATTTCAAATTTAGATTTTTCTTCTAATAATGTTAATGTTTCTTCTAATAATGTTGTTTTGCAACAATGTATTTCTGAACAGTTTGAAAATTCTTTAAGAGTAGCTTCTTTAAAAGGAGGTTATGTTGATTTTAATAATGTTCCTTATTTTGTTCCTTTTAACAGTTATAAAATGCCTTTATGGAAAAAAGATAATACTTTATTTATTCCTGATGCTGAGAGTATTGAACAACAATTAAGTTCTGATTTGAAAAATAGGATTATAGAGTATTGTGTTTCTGATGATGTTAAGAGTGTTTTAAAAAATAAGTTGAATGTTAAAGTATTATTGTCTGAAGATGAGAATAGAGCTGTAGTTAAATTTAATACTTATAAACAAGAAAAAAACAGTGTTAAAAATTTTGGTGTTTATGAAGTTAAAAACAGTGTTCCTTTTTTAAAAATGTTGAATACTGCTAAAAATTTTTATTCTGATTTAGAAAGTAAAGATGTTTTGAAAGATTTAACAACTACTATTATTGCTATGAACAAAAATATTCCTACTGAAGGTTTGAGTTTTGATTGTGAAAAAAAAGTTTGGGATGTTGAAACTGTTAAAAAAGCTTTTTTTAAATCTTTAAAGGATATTTCTCCTAAAGTTTCTTTTAATGGAGTTCCTAAATATGATAATGAAATTGTTAAAAAACATTTTACTTATAATTTAGATTCTGTTAAGAATAGTAATGTTAAAGTTAAAATGATTTTTAAAGAAAATTATAATAATTCTTTTTTTAAAGTTGATAATGTTGAAGGTAATTTAATGACTTCTTTTGTAACTAAGAATGCTGTTGGCTGTCAAAATTCTTATAGCTTTTATTATGATTATTCTGTTCCTGTTATTTTTTCTTTATATGATGAAAATGAAGATTATTATTTTAGATTTGCTTTGCCTATAGAGGTTTATAGGAATAATGTTGATGTTGATCCTGAAAGTAAAATTGAAAGTTCTAATGAAGTTGTAGTTGAAAATACTGTTGATGAAAATAATAATGAAGTTGAAGTTAAAAGAACTGTTTTGAACGATTTTTGTAGTAAGACTACTTATGAAAAAATTAATCTTTCTATAAAAGATAATTTTGATAATCCTGTCAGTAAAGTAGTTTCTTATATACAATGTGGTTCTCAACAATGTTATTTAGATGTTGTTGATAATTATGTTTATTCTTCTTTACCTTCTAATTGTGCTTTTGGTAAAATTTATGTTTCTAAAAAAGGTTATTCTCTTGAAACTTTAAATTATAAATTTAACAAATTTTCAGATTTAAAAAATAAAGATGTTGTTTTATACAAATTGTACAATTTTATTTTAAAAGAAGAATGTAATGGTGTTTGTGATTTTGAAAATTTTAATTTTGTTGTTTTTAACAATAAAGATAATGTTGAAACTCCTGTATTTTTATCTAAAAATGATGATTTTGCATCTGTGAAACCTAAAGATGGAAAAATTGTTTTTGCTATTGTAAAAACAACTCCTTCAGGATTTAATTTTGTTGAAAAAAAATCTTTTAGTTTAGAAGATTTTGACAAAGGAACTGATTATTATATTAAAGTTGTTGGAAAGCCAAGAGAGGAAGGTTTTTATACTTTTGAAGACATCTCATTTGAGCCTGTTAATAGTGAAAATAATGGTGAAAATATTAATTAAGAAAATAAATTAAGAAACTAATTGATTATAAATATTTGTGATTAAAATGGTTGAAAAGTTTAATAAGTTTAACAAATTTAATAAATTCGGTAAAAGAATTTTGTTTTTAATACTATTATTGTTTTATTTTACTGTTGTTTTTTCTAATGCTGTTTTTTCCGAAGAAAATAGTTGTAAAGATAATATTTTAGACTATTTTTATGTTGAAAATACAGGTTCTGATAATGAAGTTACTTTAACTGCAAATTCTGATTATTCTTCTATTGAAGTTAGTTTTGCCTTAAAATTAATACCTAAAGAGAATGCTGTTAAAAGAATAAAAGACGTCAAATTTTTATCTGAAGGTTTTTTCAATAATGATTTTATTGTAGATTCTTTAACTTCTGAAAAAAACAATGACGAATATATTTTGCATTTAAAATTGTCTCCTAAAAGTTTTGATTTTCAAAATTTAAAAGAGGATGTTGATAAAAATGTTGGTTTGAGTGTTTTAATAACTTTTGTTGATATTAATGATAATGAAAAAACTGTTGTTTTTTGTCTTCCTTCTTTTTCAGTAAAAATAATTTTAGATGAAAATTTTGTTCCTAAAGATTTAGTTGATAGTATAAATTCTGCTAAAAAAACTTATGAAAATTTTAAAAAATTAGATTCTGGTTTTAAAATTTTAGAAACTACTTATTCTTTAATGTGTAATAATAAACAAAAAAGTTATGAAAAAAAAGTTTCAGATTGGAATACTAATTGTTCAATTTTAAAATCTGATATTAAAAAATCTTTATTAGGAGAAGAAGTTAATGTTGATGAAGTTTGTAATGTTAAAAAAGATTCTTTTGAAGGTTCTAACGATGAAGAAAAAACAAATAATTGTAAAGAAAGATTTTCTTTTTGTAAAGAAAATTATAATGATGTTTTAAAATCTGAAAAAGAAATGTTAGATGTTTGTATGAGAGTAAGTTGTAATCCTGTTTATACTAAAGAAGAACATTCTAAAAGATATTTTGATTTTTTAGGTATTAATTATTGTGAAAATAATATTGATAGTGAAAAATGTAATGATCAATATAAAAGAATTGAGAATACTAAATGTGAATTTTTAGATGTTAATACTTTAGATGAAAATAAAAACTTGTTTAATTTTAAAAATTCTTATGAACAACAAGTTTGCGGAGCTCCTGGAGAAATTAAAACTTTAATAGATCCTTCTTCAAGTATTGTTGGTTCTGCTGCTTGTATGTGTATACCTTCTTTATCTTCTTATATATCTAACTATAGAGATTTGTATGAAAATTATGTTTCTTGCTTAGAAGGTTCTTCAGCAAAAAAAGCTTCTGAATGTTTAAATGTTAATTATATTTTTTTATGTGAAAACGCATTAGACTTTTTTTCTTGCGGATATTTAGATTTAGCTTCTTATAGTGGAAGAATAAGTTCTTTTTTAGATGAAAATAATAAAGCTTATGTAATTACAAATAACATTCCTACTAGAATAAATAATAAAATAAAAAATGATTATTCTGCTTTAGTATCTTATGATTTTAACTTTAATACTGGAAGTTTAAAAAATGCTGTTTGCAGAACTGCTTTCGGAGATGAAAATATTGATTGGGGAAAAATATTGTTAGATTCTTTTTCATACAATTTTGAAGCTTCATTAACTTCAGGAGTTAATTTTTGTGATGTAAATAAAAAATTAGATAGTAGTTGTTATTGTGGAACTCAAAAAGATTTTAATGAAGAAATTTCAAATTCTGAAGATAATACTGTAAAACCAAATTGTGGTGAAAATTATATTTGTACTTTTGAAGATAATGATAAAAAGTTTTATTGTAAAGAAGAAAATGAAGTTAATATTCCTAATAACAAAGAAAATGAAAAAGTAGAAGAAAAAGTTGTTTTAAGAGACTCTTCAAGTTATGATTCTTCAAATACTGATATGAATAACAAAGAAAATGAAAATAGTGAAGAAAGAGTTGTTATAAGTAAATCTGATTCTTTATCTGAAGTAAAGATAGATGATAACAAACTAGCTGGAGAATTAACAATAACTTCAGATAACTCAAATTTCTTTAAAAAAGTGCCATATTGTAAAAAAGAGTCTGATGGAATAACCGTTCTTTCCAGTGTTAAAAAAATTGTTATGTTTAAAAATGATATTATATCTTTAGAATATAATACTTATTATGATAAAAGAAGAACTAAAGAAAACTTGTTTCCTTCTAAATATTTGATTGATTATTGTGATAAAATTGAGTATGATTGTGAGGGAAATTCTTTTATATTCAAAGGTACTGGTTGTTATTATGAAGATGTCAATTCAAAAGTTTATTATGACCATAAGAATATTGTTGAAACTGTTCCTATAACTTTTACATATAAAAAAACAGATTTTAGATAATTTTATTAATAGTTTTAAACATTTTTTTTTTTTTAGAAACTTTTAAAAACTTTTGTGATATACTTTTTTTTATAATTTTAAATTTAATTTGGGGTTTTTATAGTGGGGGACAAAAAAAATAATAACAATAATAATACTAATAATAATGTAGAGAATAATGTTGATAATATTAATAATAATACTAATGCTGATAATGATTTTTCTCCTAATGTTGTTACTGGAGAAACTTGTCCTATTTGTGGTAAAAAAACTTTAACTTTAACTGAAGCTGAAAGAGACATTCCTTTTTTTGGAAAAGTTTATTTGTTTAGTATGAATTGTTCTAATCCTGAATGTAAATATTCTGTTAGTGATGTTGAAAGTGAAGAAGTTAAAGAACCTTCTGAATATTCTTTAGACGTAAGTAAAGAAGATCATTTGAATGCTAGAGTTATAAAAAGCAGTAATGCTACTGTTAAAGTCGGTAGAATTATGACTATAACTCCTGGAACTGCAAGTCAAGGTTATATTAGTAATATTGAAGGAGTTTTAAAAAGAACTCAACACGCTTTAGAAATGGCTTATGATATGGAAGATGATAATTCTAATAAAAAAAAGTTAAAAAATAAAATTAAAAAGTTAAGAAAAGTATTATATGGAAACGAACCTATTACTATTACTATTTCAGATCCTACTGGAAATTCTGCTATTATTCATGAAGATGTTGTTAAAAAAACTTTAAAGAAATCTAAAAAATAAATGTACTATAATTTTTTTACCTCTTTAAATATTTTATATCTACATTTCCAGGCAAACTTTTTACAATTTCATCTAATGTTATGTCTTTTATTCCTTTTTTTTCTAAATATTTTTTTATTTCTTTAGCAGCATCACTAACCTTTATTTTCCCTGGTGTTAATTCTATAAAACTATCTTCTTTAACAGGGCTTATTATAATATAATTGTTTTCTTCTATTTTTATTGTTTTAACATACAATTTTAATATTCCTGTAAAAATGTTTTTTTTACCATATATCATAAAACTTCCTTTTTGCAAATATTCTCCTGCTTTTGCTTTTTTGCTTACTTGTTCTGGTAATACAAAAAATGCATCTATTACTGAAACTCCATACTTCCATGCTCTACTAAAAGAAACGGTAGCATCTACTAATTCTTGTATTTCATCTTTATATTCTTCTATATTATTTATTATTTTTTCTCTTTCATCTTTTTCTAATTTTAATATAAAAAAAGGACTTCCATTTACATCAGCATGAAACACTAAATCATTTTTTTCTAATCTTTTTTTTATTAATTCTTCATTTGTATTTGCATCTCTTCCTCCTATTGCTAAATGTCCTTTAGAAGTATAAAACCACCTGTATTTCATATACCAAAACGTTTTTTTTATTATTTTTGTAGTTTTTTTTTCTTTACTTTTTTCTTTTTGTTCTTTTATTTCTATTTCTTCTTTTTGTTTTTCTTCTAATTCAAACTTTTTTATTGCTTCGTATGCTCCTTTTGCTTTTTTTTTGAACTTTTTAGAATTTTCAAAATAGTAAGATGCATTTTCTTCTAATGTTTTGTTCAAATCTAATTCTATTTCAATTCTTTCTTCCATAATATTTTTTTTTTAGAATTAAAATTATTATATAAAAGTTTTGAAAATTTTTTATGTTTATTTTACATTTATTATTCTTATTATGTTCTTACATTTTTATATTAATGCTGGTTGTCCTCCATACAATGCTTTGAATTTTCCATTTGAAAATTCTAATGTAAAAACATCATTATTTGCTCTTGTAGCTCTCATTTTTACAATGCTTATTTCTCTAGAAACTTTTCTATGTCTTTCTACCAAATCTAATTTTATAACTCCATCTGCTAAAAAACTTTCAATTTCAAATTCTCCATATCTATCTTTTGTCAATGGCATTTCTGAAATTAAAAATGTTGTTAATTTTAAATCTCTAAAAAATTCAAACATATAAAACAATTCTCCTCTTGGATTTTTAAAATCACTAACTACATACAATGCTGACAAACTATCCAATACAAATAAGTCTAAATTAATGTTTTCTTTTAATTTTTTTATTGTATTTTTTATTACATTCAACCAATCTCCGCTTTTTCCTATCTCTACATTTTTTAATTCTTTTCTTATAGCGGCTAAATCTACTACTATTAAACTTCCTTCACTGCTTTTATTTACATTATTTATTATTTGTGTTAATTCTTTTAAATTGTCGACTACATAAATATCAATTTCCCCTAAATCAAAATCTAAATTTACCATATGATTTAATAAACTTTCACTGCTTTGTTCTAAAGTTAAATACAACCCTACTTTGTTGTTATGTAATATTTCATTATACAATATGTTGAATGTTAAACTGCTTTTCATTGTTCCTGCTGTTCCTGATACTAATACTATGTGATTTTCAGGTATTCCTCCTTGCATTTCTTCATCAAAATTTTCAATGTAAGTTTTTATTCTTTTTATTTGACTTTTATCTTGAACTATTTCCATTATGATACACCTCTTGATTTTAAAATAATATTATATTTTTATTATAATTTTTTTTATTATTTTGTTTTTTTATTTTTTTTCAAATTTGAAACTTCTAAATTCTCCTTTATTTGTTATTAGTGCTAAAATTTTTTCTTCTTCTATAATATTCATTCCTATTATCATTCCATTTACTTCTTTTTTGAATAATAATTTTGCAAAATAACTTTCTTCTTCTATTGAATTGTTTTGTTGTATTATTCCTGCTGTTCCTGAAAAAAAAGTTGGAACAAAATCAGGATCTGGACTGAAACAATAAAGTTTATTATCATAGCTTCCTACAAAAATTTCTTTGTATAAATCGTCATCCACATCTAAAACCATTGGTTTTGCAGCAACCCAAAAATCTGTTTCATAATCCCATATTTCATTCCCATATGAGTTTAAAACATAAACTTTATCATCACAACTTCCAAATATTATTTCTTTTATGTCATCATTATTTACATCTTCTATGAATGCTTCGCTTAATATTCTTCCTTCTGTTTTAAACTTCCATGTTAATTCTCCTTCTAAATTTATACAATAAAAGTTTTTATCTGTACTTCCAAATAATATATAATAATTTCCGTCAAATTTTCCTATTGCAGGTTTTGCTATTATTGACTTTTCTGTTTTAAACTCCCAATTTTTTTTTATTGTTTTTTTATCAATATTTATTTCAAAAGAATATAAATTTCCATCTTCTCCTCCTATAAATAATGTGTTTTTTTCTATAAAATATTTTGGTTGTGAAAATATTTTTGTGTTTAAATTAAACTTTATAATTTCTTTTCCATTTTCATCCAATAATAATACATAACCAGAATTTGTAGTTATGAAAAAATAAATTTTGTTTTTATATTCAAAAAATTCTTCTGTATGATTAAAAGAATCGTCAAATTCGTACAACAATTTTTTTACTTTTCCTATTTTTCCTTTTAAAATTTTGTCTTCTAACTTGTATATTGTTCCATTTTTTAAAATTATTATTTCAAATTCTTTATTGTTTTTTTCGTTCTTTGTTTTTTTATTATTTTTTTTCTTTTTATAATATCCTACAATGTTCGAAGAAAATTCTTGGTCTAAAAATAATTCTTTTAAATTTATAGTTTTACTTTCTTTTATTTTTAATATTTCAAAATCTTCTTTTAAAGCTTCTATTTTAGAAAATATTAAAGGTATTTTTATTAATTCTCCTTCTTTAGTTCCTACTATTGCATTGTATTTTTTTTCATCTTTGTAAAATATCGGTCCTAAAGTTAAATTTTTTTTAGTATTTATATTACAATAATATACATCTACATTCTTTAAAGTCATATTGTTTTTAAACAAATTTTACTTTTAATAAGTTTGTATTAATTTTTAAGTAATTATAAAAGATTAAAATAAAAAAATGTTAAAATCTTTTTATGCCTTATTTTCCTAAAAGATCTAAAAGAAAAAATATAGATAATAATATTAGTAAAGATATGAATATTGATGAGAATAGTAAAAGTGACAATAGTATTGATATTTCTGTTGATGTTAATTTTGATGAAAATAATGAAGATCATCTAGAAAAAATTTCTTCTTTTAAAAAAACTTTAGATTCTCATCATACAATACAAAATGCTAAAAAAGAATTGTATGAAAAACACAATAATGCTTTTGTAAAAAAAACTCTTAAAGATTTTGATAAAAAAGCTGTATTGCAAAAAAATATTTTTGTTAAAAGAAACAACTATTATTTTTCTATAAAAAATTTTTTAGACGATTTTTCTTTTGGTTTAGCAAACATACAATTTTTAAACATAACTTTATATTTATTATTGCCTTCTTATTTTTTTATTGGTTTAATTTTAAGTTTGAAAACTTTCATAAAAACTTTTTTTGAAAACAATTATGGTTTTTTTTCTTCTGCTTTTGAAAAAGAAAAATTTAAAACTTATATTTATGGAAATATTATTGGTTTTTCTCTAATATTTTTAGGAATAGCAGCAACTTTTAAATTAAAATTATTGTATATTTTAATGTTTTTTTTAATAGGAGTTTTTTCTACTTTGTATATTAA
>WIAN01000049.1 GCA_015519985.1 Candidatus Woesearchaeota archaeon
CAGAAATAATGAGTCGTGGTGGAGGAGTAGGTATGAATTTATCTACTTTAAGACCAAGATATTCTTATGTTAGAGGAGTTCATGGAAAAAGTTCAGGAAGTGTTTCTTGGGGAGCTTTGTATAGTTATGCTACAGGACTAATAGAACAAGGAGGTTCTAGAAGAGGAGCTTTAATGTTAATGCTTGCAGATTGGCATCCTGATGTTGAAGAATTTATAGAGAGTAAAAAACAAAAAGGTTATATTGAAAACGCTAATATTTCTGTTTTAATTTCTGACGAATTTATGGATGCTGTTAAAAATGATGAAGAATGGCCTTTAAAATTTCCTGATTATGAATCTGTAAGTAAAGAAGTTTATGAAAATGAATGGAATGGAGATGTTAGAGACTGGGAGAAAAAAGGTTTGCCTGTAAAAATATATAAAAAGATAAGAGCAAGAGATTTATGGCATAAACTTATGGAATCTGCATGGGCAAGTGCAGAACCTGGAATTGTGTTTATTGACCGTTATAATAAAGAAAGTAATTCTTGGTATTTTAACAAACTAATAGCTACAAATCCTTGTGGAGAACAAGGTTTGCCTGCTTGGGGAGTTTGTAATTTAGGACATTTGAATCTTCCTTCATTTTTGAAAAAAGTAGGAGAAGACGATATAGGTCCTTTGTATGAAGTTGATTGGGAAGAATTAAAAAGTGCAGCTAGAACATTGACAAGATTTTTAGACAACATGATAGATTTAACTCCTTATCATTTTAAAGAAAATGAAGAAAATCAAAAGTCTGAAAGAAGAATAGGGGGAGGAACACTGGGTTTAGGAGAAATGTTAATAAGGTTAAGGTTAAAATATGGTAGTGATGAAGCAACAGAGTTTATTGACAAATTATACGAAACTATAACTACAGAAATGTATAAAGAAAGCACTAATTTAGCAGAAGAAAAAGGAGCTTTCCCTAAATTTGATAAAGAAAAATTTTTACAATCAGGTTTTGTGAAAAGATTGCCTGAAGAAATAAAAGAATTAATAAAAAAGAAGGGTATAAGAAATGTTACTTTAACAACTCAAGCGCCTACTGGAACTGTAGGTACTATGTTAGGCACAAGTACAGGAATAGAACCTTTCTACAGTTTTAAATTTTACAGACAATCTCGTCTGGGAACATTTGAAGTAGAAATACCTTTAGCTCAAGAATATAAAAAAATAGATGGAAAACTACCTGACTTTTTTGTATCTTCTATGGATTTAACTCCTGAAGAACATGTTAAAGTGCAAGCTGTAATACAAAAATGGACAGATTCAAGTATAAGTAAAACTGCAAATGTGCCTAGTGATTATACTGTTGAAGAAACTAAAAGGTTGTATGAAAAAGCTTTTGAATGGGGTTGTAAAGGAGTAACAATTTATAGAGATGGAAGCAGACATGAACAAGTATTAACTACAAAAAAAACAGAAGAAAATAAAACAAAAACAGAAAAGGAAGCAACAGAAGCAAAATCAACTGATAAAGTAGAATTTAAAAATTCTTTAAGTAAAGAAGATGAAGAATTGTTAAGAAAAGCAAAAGAATTATTATCTTTAAGAAGAGATGTTTCAGGTTCTGGAGTTAATAGTATGTATTATGAAGTTGAAACGGGCTATGGAACTTTACATGTAAATATTGTTTATGACAATTTAGGACCTGTAAAAATATTTGCAAACATTTCTCCTTTAGGAACAGAAATTTCAGGTTTAACATCAGCTTTAAGTATTTTGATAAGTAAATATTTACAGTTAGGAGGAGATCCTTCAAAATTGTTGAAACATTTAAACAGTATTAAAGGAGATAAACCTTTCGGTTTTGGTCCTAACAGAGTAGATAGTATTCCTCATGCTTTAGGAAAAGTTTTAAGAGACCATTTAATGAAGACAGGAAAATTAAACGATTCTAAACAAAAAACTTTGTTAAACTTAAAAACTTTTAACAATAATATACAAGATGATACAGACAATAACATAGACAATAATATGAACAATGATGCTTTAGAGGCTTTAGAAGAAATTGATAAAATAGTAAATGGAAATAACAATAGTATTGATAATAATAGTGGTGTTGATGTTAGTGATGTCAGCAATTCTTCTAATGATGAATTGTTTTGTCCTAAATGTTTTTCTAGAAATGTAGTAATGCAATCTGGTTGTTCAGAACCAATATGTTTAGATTGCGGTTATAGCAAATGCGGTTAAAATTTTTTTAAACTTTTTATGGTGTTTTTTTTGGAAAGAAAAAATAGTTATAATGATAAACATAAAGAAAGATTAGGATTAATACATATTTATACAGGAGAAGGTAAAGGAAAAACAACAGCAAGTATGGGTTTAGCTTTAAGAGCTTTAGGTAATAATTTTAAAGTTTTAATAGTGCAATTTTTTAAATTTGGGACTGGAGAAAAAAATGTTTTTTCAAAATTAAACCATGTTGATTTTTTACAATTTAATGTCAATTCTGAAATTTTTATGCATTATACTGAATCTTTAAGAGAAAAAAATAAAAAAAAATTTTTAGAATTTTTAAAAAAAGTAGAAGAAAAAATAAACAACAACTATTACGATTTTATTATTTTTGATGAGATCGTTTATGCTTTTCATATGAATTTTATTTCTGAAGAAGATTTAAAAAATTTTATTTTAAAAAAACCAAAAAATACAGAGTTAATTCTGACAGGAAGAGATTATCCTAAAAGCATTTTAGAAATTGCAGATTATATTACAGAAATGAAAAAAATAAAACATCCTTTTGATAATAAAATTACTGCAAGAAAAGGAGTTGAATATTAAAAATTCTTTTGTATTTTTAATCTTTGTATTTTTTTTAATAATTTTTTTTATTACTATTTTTTAATGAACATAAATGTTTAAAACAAAACCTTATTTTTAAAATTTATAATTTAAAATTTATAATATCAATTTTATTTTACAGTAAATTCAAGGTGGTTTTTTTGAAAAATTATGTTTCTTTAAAAGCAGGAGGTCCTGCAGGAAAAGGTATTTTTACAATTGGAGATTTGTTAGCTAAAGTTTTGCATAAACTCGGATTGTATGTTGTGACTACAAAAGATTATCCTAGTTTGATTAAAGGAGGTCATAATACTATAACTATAAGAGCAGAACCTAACAAAATACATTCTACTTTAGAAACTATTGACGTTTTGATTGCTGTTGATAGGTTAACTGTTGATTTGCATTATAAAGAATTAACTCATAATGGAGCTATTATTGTTGATAAAGCAAATTTGTGTAAAGACGATTGTATTTTTAAAGATAGAAGTGATATTTTAGTTTATGATCTTCCTTTAATGGATTTTGTTAAAAAAGTAGGTTTAAGATATGAAAATACTATTCTTTTAGGAGCAAGTTTAGCTTTATTAAAAGCTCCTAAAGATTTAATTGTAGATGTTTTGAAAAAAAAGTTTTCTAAAAAAGGAGAAGAAGTTGTTAATAAAAACATTGAAGCTTTAAATTTAGGTTATGATCATATTTTTAGTATTTTAAATAATCATCCTTTTAAATCTGAAGTAGAAAAAATTAACATAAACGAAAAAAGAATTTATATTTCTGGAAATGATGCTTCTTCAATTGGGGCTGTTAAAGCAGGTTTAAAATTTGTAGCTGAATATCCTATGACTCCTAGTAGTAGTATTTTACATTTTATGGCTGCTCATGAAGAAAGTAAAAGAATTGTTGTAAAACAAACTGAAGATGAACTTGCAGCTATCAACATGCTTATAGGTGCTTCTTTTGCTGGTTTGAGAGCTATGACTGCAACTTCCGGCGGTGGTTTTGCTTTAATGAATGAAGCTTTCGGTTTTGCAAGTATGGCAGAATTACCTATTGTTGTTATTGAAAGCATGAGAGCAAGTCCAAGTACAGGTATGCCTACTCATACAGATCAAGGAGATTTATTGTATGCCATTCATGCTTCTCAAGGAGAAGCTCCTAGAGTTGTAATTGCTCCTGGAGATGTTGAAGAAGCTTACTATGAAACTTTTAATGCTTTTAACATTGCAGAAAATTTGCAGTTGCCTGTTGTTGTACTTTTAGATAAACATATTAGTTCTTCTGCTTATACTGTTGAAAGGTTCAAAACTGATTTGAAAGTTGATAGAGGATTTTTATTAAAAGAAAATGAAATTAATAATTTTTTAAATTCTGAAGGAAAATTTTTAAGATACAAATTTACTGAAGATGGAGTAAGTCCAAGAGCTATTCCAGGACAAAAAAATGGAATGCATGTAGCAAGCAGTTATGAACATGACGAAACTGGTTGGACTAGTGAAGATCCTATTAATAGAACTAAAATGATGGAAAAAAGATTTAAAAAATTAGATTTAATGTATTCTAAATATAAAGATTTAATAAAACCAAAATTTTACGGTTATAATAGAGAAGAAGCAGAAATTTTAATTGTTTCTTGGGGTAGTAATAAAGGAGCTATTTTAGATGCTTTAAAATTTTTGTCAGATAGAGGAATTAAAGCAAGATTTATGCATATAGTTTATACTTATCCTTTAGACAAAAAAACTATTTTGGAAGAATTAGAGAATAGTAAAAACAATATTATTTTAGAAACAAATTTTACAGGACAATTAAAAAAACTAATAAAGTTAGAAACAAATTATATTATTAAAAATGAATTTTTAAAATATACAGGAAGACCTTTTACTCCTGAAGAAATAACAAGACATATTGGAAAATTGTTAAGAGGTGTTAATTTTGAGTTTTAAAGATTATGATTCTGGACATAAAAGTCAATGGTGTCCTGGTTGTGGAAATTTTGGTTTGACACATGCTATGAGAGTTGCTTTTGACAAATTAAA
>WIAN01000006.1 GCA_015519985.1 Candidatus Woesearchaeota archaeon
TTAGGACCTTTAAAACTTTTAACCAAATTTTCAGTAAATTGAATATCTTGCAATCTTAAACTATCAACAGCTTTCATACCAAAAACATTACCAGCAATACTAGCAAGAATTTGAGGCATATTACCAAACTCAAAATGTTCTTCAGGATAAGCAATTTTAATCCAACCATTTTTTTCAATTTGAAAAACTTTAGCAGCAACTTTTTGAACATGCCTAGAATACATTTTTTTATTCTCACTCCAAGTACCAATACTGCTTTCAGAAGCAACAGCACCATAAGCTCTTAAAGGATTTTCCCATCTAGGAACTTTAACTTTAAAAGAAGCAATAACATCGGTTTTTTTAGGTTTATAATTTAAATCGACAAACTCTTCATAATTAGACATAAAAACACCTCTTTATTTTCTTTTTTTATATTTTATTATAGTTTTTTAAATTGATCTTTTTTTTAATAAAACCATTTTAACTTACTTGTTTTTAAAACTTTTGCTAATATTATCATTCCAAAAAGAAGGTAAAGGATTCTTAACAAAACCAACAAAAGGTTCACTATAAACATAAGTTAAACCTTTAACATTCTTAAAATATTCAAAATCATCACTAACTTTTTTATAAATATCTTTAATCTTTTTCCTCTCAAAATCCAATTGTAAAAGAGAAGAAGGTTTTAACAACAAATAATCTGCTTGTCTTAAAATATTAACATCTAAATTAGAAGAATTTTGAGAAATAAAAATCAAAGACAAATTTTTATGTCTAGAAATCAAAATCAAATCAGACATTAAAGTATTAATATCGCTAAAACCTTTACGAGAAGAAAAAACAATACCTGATTCATCTAATAAAACAATACTGTTCTCTTCTAAAAAAACAGGATCTTTAACTTTTTGAATAAAAAAAGGCAGCTCAACATTTTCAAAACCCAAAGCAAAAAGTTTTCTAACGTTGTTGTTTTTTACACTTTTTCTGTATTCATCCCCACTCTTATTTTCTTCTTCAAACTTTTTTTTATAATAATAGTTTTCTAAAAGCTTTAAACCTAAAGCAGTTTTACCAGTACCTCTTGCACCAAGAATAATACCAATAGAAGACTTATCATAAATTAAACTTTCAAATTTATCAAAATTGCCTTTAAACTTTTTCAAAATTTTAAAAGGAACATAAAAATTTTCAACACTTTTTTTATTTTTACCTTTAACTCCATTCTTTTTTTCTCTCTTAACACTTTTTCTTTTACTATTAACTTTATCAAACAAAAATAAAAAGACAGAATAAACTTTTTTAAAAAAACTAACAAAAATAATAATTATAAAAGTCAAAACATAAAATAAAAATACAAACAAAAATTTAACAATATTAAACAACAAAGAAAAAAACACAAAAAACTTGTTATTGTTTTTGCCTTTGCTTTTCTTTCTAACTTTTCTATGCAATTTTTTGCTCATAAATAAACATAGTAATGAAAGTTTAAAAAACTTTTCAAATACAAAACTATTTTAAAGTAGTAACAAAATAGAAAGGTTTTTAAATTAACAAAATAAACTTTTTCTTATGAATAAATTTGACTTAGAAAGGCTTGTGTCTGACTATTTTAAAAAAGAAAAAAAATCTATAAATCGTTTTTTAGAGATTCATTCAGAAGAGTCTATTGATAGATCAATAAAAAATTTTTTAGATGCTGTTATTCCAAGAAGAGATTATTCTTTTAGAAAAAAAGATTCAAGCTCATTAGATGTTATTTATTCTCTACCACAACAATTAAAACTTCACCCATTCAATACTTCTAAAAAAAAGTTCTTTTTGGGATTTATACCTTTATTTTATGGTTATTTGGCTGATAAAATAAAAAATATTTATACTTCTGAAGATTATGAACAAAAGGGAAGAGAACAAGTTTCAGAAACATTATTTTTGCATGTTGTAGAATCTTTAAAAGTTTTACCTGCTTTTTCAGATGACGATTCATTAAAAAAAAGGATGCAAAAAGATTATGGTGTTAAAGGTATTGCTGTTCTTGATAGTTATTCTTCAAAAATAATAAACTATTTTTTTGACAAAACAATACCTCACTTTTTAGAAGAAATTTTAAAAGAAAAAGATGTTGAAAGATTAGATACTTTAGCGCACAGACAATTTTTAAAATATTCAGGTTTCTTAAGCAAAAATGTAAGAGCAAGTTACAGAACAAGATTAGAAATGGAAAAAAATAATTCTATGGGAAGAAGAAAAGATATTTTAGGCATAGTTATTTCTTATTTTGGTAAGTAAAACAAAAGTAATATAAAATACTTATTCTAAAATTATTATATGAATAAAGATAGCAAAAAAAGATGTTGGTGGGCAAATACAACTAGAGAAATGCAGTTATATCATGATAAAGAATGGAACAAATTAATCTTGAATGATAAAAGGTTCTTCGAATATTTTTGTTTAGAAATATTACAAGCAGGATTAAACTGGAATATGATAATAAATAAAAGAAAAAAAATAAAAAAACTATTAGACAATTTTGACTTTGAAAAAATAAAAAGTTATGATGAAAACAAAATAAAACAATTATTACAAGAAAAAGAAATGATAAAAAATAAGATAAAAATAAAAAGCATAATATATAATGCTAAAAAATTTTCAGAAATAAAAGAAACAATAAAACAATATTATAAACAACAGGACGAAAAGAAGATAGAAAAAACAAAACTAAAAAAAGAAACAGAAGCAAAAGATAAAAAAAATACAAAAGAAAAGATAAAAAGTTACTTTTACATTTGGCTAAAACAAAAAATAAAAGAAGAAAACTATGATGATTTTAACAAAGTACCTTTAGAAGTATATATAAAAATTTTTAAAAAAAATTTTAAATTTGTAGGAAAAGAAATAGTAAGAGAATTTTTAGAAAGCAGTGGAATAATAAAAAAAGAACATGACAAAGAATGCTTTATGCATAAAAAAAACTAAAAGAACAAAAAAATCTAAAAATAATTTGTTAAAAAAAAGTTTTATTTCTTACTCTTTTTTTGTTTTAAAACTCTTTTAGAAACAGGTTTAGGTTTTTTATCTTTCTTTTCCTTTTTTTCTTTTAATTCAATATCAAAACCTAAACTTTTTAATTGACTAACAACAGTTTCTTTATCAGCTTGAGCTTCTACAGAAACCTTTTTATTTAACAATTCTAAATGATTAACATTAACTTTTCTTCTTCTTAAATCTCCTTCAACCAAAACATAATTGTTATCATAAACATCAATAATAACTCCTACTCTTCCAGCATCTCTACCTGCAATTTTAACAACTACTCTCCCAACTTCAATCATTCAAAATCCCCTCTAACTTTAATTTTAATCAATTCTCTCATACAACTACTGCATAAATAACCTCCATAAGGTCTTTCAGGTCTTTTTTCAGTTTTAGAAAGTTTAGAAATTAAAGAAGGTCTTAATCTTGGAGTGCCGTGTAAAGGTCTTCCGCAAGCTGCACATTTACTCTTAGAAGGCTTTTTAGGTTCATAATGAACTGTAACTTTGCCTCCTGGAGTTTTCTTTTTAACTTCTCTTAAAGTATTTGATCTTAATCTTGGAGATACCATAAAAACATCACAAAACAAAAGGTTAAACAAACCATTTAAAAACTTTATGGTTAATTTTATTAAGTTTTTTTATATATAAAACATATATTAATATTTTAAATAAAAATTAAAAAAACTATAAAATATGGATTTTTTGGATGTACTAACATATTCTACTGCTGCAATAGCATTGTATGGAATAATACCTTGTGCAGTAGATGATATACTATCAGGCTTTTCTAAAAAAATAAATAATAGAACAGAATTAGATGAAATATTAAAATCTGAAAGTGAAAAACTAGGTTTAGGAGAAATATCAGGTTTTATATCTAATAATCCTAATACTTTTGAGTTAAAAGGAAAAACATTACTTGTTGGAGAAAACTATCTTAATATGTATGAAATCATACAATTTTTATATTTTGAAAAACTAAATGAAAAATATAAAGGAAGTCTTTTATCAAAAGCAATTGCATTATTAGCACATTATCCAATTGCAATATTTTATTCTTACAAAAGAGAAAAAAGTTTAAGAAAAGCTGCATAAAAAATAATTAATAAAAAAATAAGAAAAACAAAAAAATAGTCAATAATACAAAAAATATAAATATTCTTACAAAAAAATAATCTTTATGGATTCAAACAACATTTTAAGATTAAAAAAAGAATTAAAAAAAACAAAAAAATATGTTTATAATTTATTAAATGATAAAAAACTAAAAAATTATTATTATCATAACAAAAAACATACAATAGAAGTTTTAAAAACAGCAAAAAAAATAGCAGAAAAAGAAAAAATAAAAGAAGAACAAAAAATATTATTACAAATAGCAGTATTATTTCACGATACAGGAATGTTAAAAAAATACATATATCATGAAAAAGAAAGCATAAAAA
>WIAN01000050.1 GCA_015519985.1 Candidatus Woesearchaeota archaeon
ATTTTGATTTGATGTTTTATGTTAATGATGGAAGATTATTGAGTAATGTTTTAAAATCTTTAGAAAATGAATCTTTTGGTGTTGTAAAAGATTATTTTGAAGTTTATCATTCTAGAATTAGAGTTTATAGGTCTGCTGTTGAAGATTTTTTTAATTCTATTTCTAATTAGTATTTATAAACTTTTTAATAAGGTTTATAAATGGTTTTTTTATACTTATTTTTAAGGCCCGGCATGAGAGAGCCTTGGTGAGTATAGGAATAATCCTGCTATGAGCCAAGGTTGTTAGTGCTCCGGGCTAGACATTTATAGTATTTATTTTAATTAAATATTTAAATGATTAAAATAATCTAAAAATAAAAATTAAAATAAAAAAAATTAAAATTTACATTTAAAATATTAAAAATAATAAAATATAAAACAATTTAACATTAAAATAATTACAAAAAAAGAAAAAAAATAATTATAATATTTAATAAAAAAATAGTTAAAAAAATTGTTTAATAAAAATAAAAAATACAATAATAAATGCGCTTAAACAACTGTTTAAGCAGGATAGCATTATTATCATCACATTCAAAATTTCACTTTAAGATGGAAAATGGTATTAGAAATTAATATTGTAAAGTAAAAAAAAATGTTTTTGTAGTCCATCTTAAAGAGTTTTGATAATGCTATTTCTGCTTTGGTTGTTTAAGCATAATTTTGGAGGTTGAATAGTATGGCAAAGATTAGTCCAGTATCAGCTAAATATATTATACATGCTGATATACAAATTGATGGAGTTGTTGATAGACCTGATGTTATAGGTGCTATTTTTGGTCAAACTGAAGGTTTGATTGGTTCAGAGTTGGAATTGAGAGAATTGCAAAGGTCTGGTAGAATTGGTAGAATAGAAGTTAATTTAGAAACTAAAGCGGGGAAAACTTCTGGAGAGATTATTATTCCTTCTAGTTTGGATAAAGCAGAAACTAGTATTATAGGTGCTTCTTTAGAAATTATTGAAAGAATAGGTCCTTGTAATGCTAAGATTACTGTAAAGAATATTGAGGATGTTAGAGTTAGTAAAAGATCTATGGTTGTTGAGAGAGCTAAAGAATTGTTAAAGAATATGATGGATAAAACTATGCCTGACTCTCAAGAATTAGCTGATGAAGTTGCTGCTGCTGTTAGAGTTATGGAAATACAAACTTATGGTAAAGACAGATTGCCTGCAGGTCCAAGTATTGAAGAAAGTGATGAGATTATTGTTGTTGAAGGCAGAGCAGATGTTGTTAATCTTTTAAAATACGGTTTTAAGAATGTTATTGCTATGAACGGCAGTAGTGTTCCTGATACTATTAAAGAATTATCCAGAAGAAAAACTATCACTGTATTTTTAGATGGTGATAGAGGAGGAGATTTGAATTTAAGAGAGTTAATTGCTACTTCAGAGATTGATTTTGTTGCTAGAGCTCCTGACGGTAAAGAAGTTGAAGAATTAACTAAAAAAGAAATTCATAAAGCTTTAAGAGCTAAAATTGCTGTTGAACAAGCAAAATTAGAGTTAGAAAAAGAGTCTTCTTCTAAAGATTCTTTAAAAAACAACAGAAGAAGCAGTTATTCTTCTAACAGATATAGAGATAATAATAGAGATAGTAGAGATCATTCTAAAAGGTATGAGAAGAAAGAAGAAAAGTCTTTTGAAAAGAAAGAAGAGTTTTCTTCTGAAGTTAAGGGTAAATTGAAAAGTATGATTGAAGATTTGATAGGTACTAAAGCTGTTTATTTTGTTAATGATAAAATTGAAATTTTAGGTAAAGTGCCTTTAACAGAGTTAGAAGCAACTTTGAGAGATACTAATAATGTTTATGCTTTGGTTGTTGATGAAACTGTTAATAGAGAACTTGTTAAATCTGCTAAGAATAAGAATGTTAAAGTTGTTGTTGGTTTAGAAAAGAGAACTTTACCTAAAGATGAAGAAGGTATTAAAGTGTTTAGTGTTAGTGAATTATAATGTTTTTTAATAAAACTTTTAAATAAAACAGTTTTTTAAACTTTTATATTTTTTAATAAATTTTTTTTGGGGGTTTTTAATTTGAAAAAAGTAAGATATGATAGGATTGCTTTAATTTTAATTGTTGTTTTTTTGGTTGTTAGTGCTTTTTTAGTTTATAACAATTTTAATAAAAACAATACTGTTAATGATAATGTTGATAATAACAATCTTTTAGATGATAATAATAATGTTGTTACTTTTAACAGTGTTGTTATTAATGGTAAAGTTTATGATAAAAATTATTTAGAAAGAGAATATAATATTATTC
>WIAN01000051.1 GCA_015519985.1 Candidatus Woesearchaeota archaeon
AAGCTATGCAAAAAAAATATTCAAATAACGACATTATTATTGAAGATTATATTAAATATTATGATTATTAAAACAGCAAGGTGGTATTTTGAATTATAACAAAAAAAACATAGTGTTTGACACAGGACCAATAATAAATTTTGCAATTACAGGATTACTTCCAAAACTTACAGAATTAAAAAAATATTATAAAGGAGATTTTATAATAACAAGCAGTGTAGAAAAAGAATTGATAGACAGACCTTTATCAAGTAAAAAGTTTAGATTAGAAGCATTGCAAGTGTTAAAAGAAATACAATCAGGAACTTTTAAAGTATTCAATGATAAAGCAGTATCAACATTAACAAAAGAAATTTTAGATTTAGCAAACACTTCTTTCAAAGCAAAAGGTAACTGGATAAGAATAGTATCTTATGCAGAGATAAGTGTTTTAGCATTAGCAATACATCTAAATTCAGAAGCAGTAGTTATAGATGAAAGAACTACAAGATTGTTAGTTGAAGATCCTTACAAAATAAAAACAATATTGCAAAAAAAATTGCATACAAATGTTTTTGTAGACAAAAATAAAATAGAAATGTTAAAAGAATTATTAAAAAATATTAAAGTATTAAGAAGTGTAGATTTAGCAGTTGTAATGTTTGAAAAAAATATTTTTGACGAATACATTATTTCTGGAAGAAAATTAAACAATTCTGGATTGTATCATCATAATTTTGAACATCCAAAATTTTTAATATTGGAAAGTGTGCTTTGGGCTTTAAAATTGAACGGTTGTAGTATAACAAATAAAGAAATAACAGAAATATTAAATTTAGAAAAAAAATCTTATAGGAAAAAATAAAAAAGAAAAAACAACTATATTTTATTATTTTTATTTTATTTCTTTTGAGCTTTTTTATTCATCCATCTTTTTTTAGCATTTTGTTTGTGTTGCATTTGAACAAAATTCCAATGTTTTTTTAATCCTAATCTGTAAGCTCTACCTTTAATACTTGTTATACTTCTATTAAACATTTCTTGCAAATCTTCATCTTTTGTAATGGGAAAATATTCTTTTAACAATTTATCTTCTTCTTCAGTCCAAGGGGTATTGTTCAACTTCATTTTTAACATCTCACATTAAAATGCACTTATTCGTTATTAGTTAAAGTGTAAATTAATATACTTTTGTGTATATTAGTATTGTTCTTATATATAAAGTTTTCTTTTTTCAAAAAGATATTTTAAAAACACAATTGTTATTATTTTAAAGTAACAAAAATAAATAAGTTTTTAAATAAATTTAAACTACTATATTGTAAAATGAAAATAAAATTAAGAAAAATAAGTAAAAAAGAAAATAAAAGAAAAAATAAAACAGAAAATAAAAACAATAAAGAAACTAGAAGTAACAATAGTAACAATAAAAATAATAATGCAAAACAAAAAATAAAAAGTAACAGAAAAACAGTAAAAAAGTTATTAAGCATAATAATAATTTTAACAATATTGGATTTTATTTTTATATTCTCCTCAATAGCAAATTCTTTTGAAAATAACAAATATAACGATAAATACTACGATTATAACAACTATGAACAACCAAAAGATTTTTTTAAAAAAACTGACATTTCTTTCACTCCAAAAGACAGAATAAAAGAATCTCAAATAAAAGTTTATAGAGACAAAATAATAATAGAATTAAAAAATGCTGAGTGGAGCAAATTTAAAGACACAGGAAGTATGAAACCATTTTTAGACGAAAAAAGCAATGCAATAGAAGTAAAACCAAAAAGTGAAAAAGACTTACAAATAGGAGATATAGTATCTTACAATTATAATGAAAATGGAAAAAACATAACAGTAATACATAGAATAATAAAAATAGGTTATGATGATAAAGGTTGGTATGCAATCACAAAAGGGGACAATAATAAAGAAGTTGATCCGAAAAAAGTAAGATTTTCACAAATAAAAAGAGTATTAGTAGCAATAATATATTAAGTTTTTTTTCATTTTGTTCTTTTATTCTTTATTTTTTATTCCTCTTCTCTTAACTTTTCTAAATTTACTCTTCTTAAAAAACCACAATTTTCACAAGTAATGTTTAAAGTTTTATACTTTAAATTTTTAATTCTTCTAATGCTTTCTTTATAAATAGTTTTGCAATTTTTACAATACAACACTCTATATTTATAAGGAATCCTAACTTTATGTTTTTTACTATAATTTTCAGCTTGAATAATCAATTCTTTTTGCAAATCTTTATCATCAATTTTTAAAGCTGAATTAAATAAATAATCTAAACTTTTTAAAACTAAAATTTTAGGATTTTTTTTCACTTTTATTTTTTTATTTTTTCTTCTTTCTTTTGTTTTTTTTTCTTTTCTTTTTTTTATTGATTCTTTCATTTTAACCATTAAATATATGCAATTAAATTAGTATGTATGTGGTGTATACGAATTTACATTGTGTGGTTTGTTGTGTTATTTTATTTTTGTGAATTCTCTGTTGTTGTTTGATAAGAATGTTTGATTTAAAACATTTTGTTTTTGTATTTTTTAATGTTTTTATTATTTTTGTTGTTGATATTCACATTTATTTGTATTTCTTCCTTTTTTTGTCACTTATAGTATGTAAATTTCTATACTTTTTTTAATTTTCTTTTTAAATGAAATAGAAACATTTATATATTACCTAAACAAAGATACATTTTACTATACTAAAATATTAAAACAGTTATTTACCAAACTAAAATATGAAAACTATTTACTGGTAATATAAAAAAACATTTTGGTTTGTAAAAAACATGCAAAAAAAATGTTCAAAATCATAAAATAATTTTGACAAAAATAAAAAAGTTTTTAAATGAATATCAAATAAAAAAATAAAGAGGTGTTTCAATGAACAAGAAACTATTTGTATTGTTTGCAGCTTTAAGCGTTCTACTATCTGTAGTAGGATTTGCATATGCAGCAGAACCAGGAGGAGCAGTAGTATCTAACTATGCAGACTTAGGAGAATACACTCCACAAGCAGCAGGAACAGTCTCAGTAGAAGCTGGAAACACATACAGAGCAGACTTAGATGCAAACCAATCCACATACAGATGGGTGGGTGTAACAGGTAACGCAACAGGAACAATAATATTAGCAGATTCTGGAAATAACGTATTATACAATTGGAGTGCACAAGGATTATTGGTTTATGCAAGTCAAGCAGCAACATTAACATGGACTAGTTTAGCTGATGCAGATGCAGCAACCGTAACAACAGCATTAGCATACTTAGCATCTGGATCTGATAATTATGCAAACACATTCACAGGAGCAGTAGAAAGTATAGGAAGCCAATTATACCCAACAATAACAAGTGACTTTGCAAGTACTTACGACAACACAGGAACACAATCCTGGAAAACATACAGTTTAACAGATGGAACAAACTTAGTATGGGCAGGAGTAGTAAACCCAACAGGAGCAGCAAACTTCAGAGGAAACACAGTTAACTACCAAATGATATTGCCAGAAGACGGAACTGCAGGAGACACAACAGCAGTAAACTACTATATGTGGTTAGAATTACAATAAACATTTTATAAAAACTTTTTTTAAATTTTAAAACTTTTATTTCAAAAATTTTTTTATTATTATAAAATGAAACTAAAAATTTAAAACAAACTTTAAAAAAATAAATGATTATAAAAAATCATAATCACACTCAAACAATTTACTATAAAAATAATAAAATAAATATTCCTAATTAAAGAGGTGGAAAAGTAAAATGAAAAAATACATAACAGCATTAATGGCAATATTGGTGTTGTTGGCAATGCCAGTGGCATTAGCAGCACCAGACGGAGCAACAGTTACAGTAGGACCATCAGAAAGAGGAAGTAGTAATGCAGCAGGAACAGCATCCATAGAAGCAGGAAATGTAACAGAAGTAAATGTCTCTGGAACAGCAATAACAACAAGATGGGCAGGATTTTTTGGTAACATTTCAGCAGGATTGGTATTATCAGATGCAGCAAACAACAAATTTTATGAATGGACAGTATCAGACGTAACAGGATCTGTAGTATACGCAACAAACGCAACAGTATCAGACTGGAGTACAACAAACATAGTAGCAGCAACAACAGCTGACATGCCAGCATTTTTAACACAAGCTACACCAGACAACTATACAAACACATACAATTTACAAGGAACATTTACAAGTGCAACATACAGTATAGCAAACACAA